>JAUXNR010000787.1 GCA_030682755.1 Flavobacterium sp. | reverse complement strand
CAAAAAAATGAACACCTACATATTTACAGGCAAGCTTGATTATTTTTATGAAATATTAACTTTCCTAAATGAAAATGAAATGCCTGGCTCGTTAGGTGATGAAGATGAATCTCAAGCATCAATACAGGAGACTTTGCTTTGAGCAACAAAACCAACGTCAGATTGATATTGGAACGGTTACATCAATCGAGCGATATCATTGCGGAGGCTTTTGATAACAGCCGGATTAGTGCGACTGAGGAAAATTCAAAGCGAGTTATGTTGCTGTTGCAGCAACGCATTTTAACATCTGACATCTATGACACGTTCCAATTGCGCTATTCAATGCGGCAGTTTCTCAATACAGTCTTGAATACAAACAAACTCATGGATTCAGGTACTGACTTCAGTATCAGCTTCAATCGTCTTGATGATTATGTGAACAGGCATAATGACGCCTTCTTGGAATCACGCGATGAAGACCGTCAAAATTATCAGGTTTGCATTCGCGATTCAATCAATGCAATAGCAGGTTCTATAGCTGATGAGCTGCTGCATATTTCCAGTCTGGTTGATAGCAAATTTGCAACCGTTACAACGCTTGCAGAAAAGATGAAAGAAAACGAATGGTATATGAATCGCGCCACAACAATTCTTAATCTGTTAGAAACGTTTAGTTTTTCAGATATTGAGCAAAGACTGTTGGGGCATCGAGACCTTGAGCTTACTTATGAGTTGCTACTCAAGTCAAGAATGCCGCAATTTATTGATACGTTTAGATTAATACTTTCTAAACTTGATAAATATAAATATGAATTCCGAAAAATCGAGGCGCAAGCTAAATTATTAAGAAAATTCTCCACCCACCTAAACCGTTACCCTGATTGGACTCCAAACGACTGGGCCAATAATGAAGATTTGTTAGATTGGATGTGCATTGCCAATCCGCTAGCGCTATCTTTTTATCCTGATGCAAATGACACATCATCTGAAAAATTCTTGGTGGATATTGCATTAAACTTGCCTGCAAGTAAATCAATAAATGCCTATAAAAGGAAACGTCCTGCAGGTGTTTTATTGGATATGGATGATGCGCCAGTAGTGCAAAAAGAGTTCTCAATATTAGAGAAAGCTGTAAGTGCGTACATGAATCTAGCTATCTCTAAAAAGGAAGGTTTATCTGCAAGGCGTTGGTGGTTAAATAATCCGCAAATGCTTGATAAGATTTCTGAGGAATACTGGGTTCATCGAGTATTGTCTGAAAGACTTAATCGTAAGGTTGGACCAGAAATCCGGATTGATCTAGTGTTCACAGATACTGAAGAATTTGACGGTAACGTAAAAGTTAACGATATAGTTGTATCGCAAGGATACGCTAATGTTTAACCATAGACTGTTGGAAAAACTGAAAACTATCGTAAATAGAGATGAGGAAAGGTTTAGTCAGACAGTCGCTTTGACGGAGTTCTGTAAGGATTTTCATATCGGGAAAATTAAAGGTAAGTCGGTATTCTTCAGTGGTGACGATAAAGAGCAGATTAAGAAGATTCTCACCAACAAAGGTTACTCCATTGACGTAAGCGTTGATAGTTCAATGTCTAGGGTAGAGAAGCTAAATTATGGGCCTAATGAAAAAGCCGGTGGGGGAAGCCTAAAGCGAAATAGGGTGTCTATCAAAGCTTCTGGTAATAAACCACTATTGCTCAATGGTGAGGCTATTCAGTTGCCTGCAATGTCTCATCTGGATATAGATATTTCACAAGTAAACAATACTCAACACAACGCAGTAATATTGGTTGAGAACTATGAGAATTTTAATCGTTTTTCCGAATCAGAGTTGCAGTTGCCGACTCATTGTAACAACCCTATGGTGATTTATCGTGGAGATAAGAATGAAAGCCGTTTAGATGCTGTGCTGTCATTCCTCGACCTGATTAAATTACCTGTATTAGCCGCAGTTGATATTGACCCTTACGGACTAGTTAACGTGATGGGGATAAGTGGATTATCGGGTGTGCTTGCCCCGGATAATGGGGCATTAGACAAGCTGTTCTTATCACCTAAAACCTGTCGCGTTGACCTGTATGAGCGTCATTATTTAAGTTGCCATTCTTCACTAGACAACTTGCCTGAGAAACATGTCTGTAAGAATTTGTGGCGGATAATTAAAGCTAATAAAGCTGGAGTAGTTCAAGAACAGTTCTTGACCTTAAAATTGCCTCTGGTGTTATGGTATTAGGTTGGTAATTGTAGTGTTTCATGGAATAGGTAATAAGTTTATTATATTTCTCTATCGTAAAGATAATTAACCACAAATGATAAGTATGCAAAACATAAAACATGATCAACTTCGCACGTTAGCTAATATTATTAACATTTTAGATTCACATGCTACGGACAGTGAGATATCTTCCTTTTGTAGTCATATTTTTCAAGCTTTGAATGATTGCACTGATGATCTTGAAAATTGCGAACTACGCGCTGAAATTTCAATGCTTTCATTATCGTCATCTTTACAATTCATTCCCCCTGATTTGGCATTTAAAAGTCTTATTCATGCCGCCGAATCAGGTTATGCGCCTGCGCAGTATGAGATGGCATGGTATGCAATGCATCATCGTATTCCGATAGAAATTTTCGATTGCCAAATAGATAATATAAGTCATGCGGAGTTGGAATTTCAGAAAGATGATCTTATGCAGGACTGCGAAAGGTGGCTCATTCAGGCCGCAGAAAGTGGTCATCTAATGGCACAGTTCGAATTGGCAAATAAGCTCCTTATGTCAAATGACCATGAAGAAAGAAATCAGGGTCTTCAATGGTTATCTAAGTCAGCTCGTTCATCAGAATCGTCTTCAGAAGCAAAACTAGAATATGCAAAACGTTTGGAAGCGTGTGAGTATGGAGACAAATTAAATGCGCAATTAATTTTTCACATGTACCAAGATGCTGCAAATGAAGATAGCAGCGAAGCTATGCTACGCATGGGGAAGTTTTACGAAGAGGGAAATGAATTTGTCGCTCAAGATGCAGCTCAAGCCTTACACTGGTATGCGCTTGCAGCACAAAACTTTGAGGATATTGGTCATCTAAAAGCAGGATTATTACTACTTGAAATAGATAAAAGTAGTAGTAATCATAGAAGTGATGTAATAAACCATCTTGAAATGGCGGCCAAAGCAGGCCTAGTTGATGCAATGTATCCGCTTGGGCATGAGTTGATTCAGTGCGCTGAAAACTTAAATGTTAAATACTTTAAAGGCCATGACTACTGTTTAGAGCGCGATATTTTTTCGCGTGGACTAAATTGGCTAGCAGAAGCCGCAGATCGTAATTCATTAGATGCTATTACTGAACTAGCGCAGTTATATGAATCTGGTGAAATTAATGATGGCAAACCATCTTGGGATGAAGTCACTCCTACTGAGTGCCTTGAATTTGGATTGGATTATTACCAAAAGGCAAATAAAATCGAGCCATCACAATATTTTCAAGTTGCAATTGATCGTATCCAAAAAGAGTTGAATGAGCTTTGTGAAGATAATACATAAAAGTATGTGGTGATTGAAATAAAGGGTGAATTGTAGAGTGTATAGGTGAAAAACTTAGTCATTGGGCAGGAATTTTAGCGTTAAGTTTTTAAATTGTGAAAAAAGTAAGGTATCACTCGGCAATGGAAGTGGCTCAGAAGCTATAATTGCTCGCTCTGCCGCCTCATCGCAGGCGGCACTTCCACTCGACTTAACCAACTTCGGGCTGCCACTTAACTCGCCCGTTTGTAGCAACCCAATCTCAAACTTAAGCTCTGGATTACCGTTTCCACAAAGAGATTTGTTTAGATTTCCAAGAATTTTAGCCATGATTTTTGCTATATATTCATTAGCTAGTGTATCAGTTTCTTTAATTTCGACCTTCTTTCTATCTTCAATTGAAGATTGTGCCGAATCTAGTTCTTGATAAATTTTTTGCTCTTTTGGCTTTTGATTAGATTTTAATAATTTGATTTGATTCTTAGGTAATTCGGCTTCATTAGCTTTCATGATTATGGGTTCTTGCTTGCTCAATTGATCATAGTTGATTCGTTCCGAATAAAGTACAGGCGGTTCGTCTGAATTAATATTTGGATATTCTGAAAATCCTCTAGAAAAAGACATTGCCAACAAAAGTAAAGGGATGAAGGATATCAATATTTGATATTCGACGTTAACTTTCAATGTGGACATTTCTTCATATAAGTTATTAATTTGGTTTCGTGAATTTTTTACAAGTAAGGCATCTTCATTCGGTTCATTAGAGAAGTCAGCGATGCTAATTAGATGTCTTTCTTTGGCCCTATCATTTTTATCAAATGTACGAGTCAAACTTTCTACAACTTTCTCTATGTTGATTGAAGGCAAGTTTTTGGATAAGTGGCTATCCCGCTTTTCCATAAAATAATTTTGAATACTTTCAGTTACAACAAAATTTGATGGCAAATCAGGACTTAACTTTACAAGTGGGTGGCTGAACACATAAAGCGGGTAAACTGGTGCAGACATTCCAATGAGAGATAAGATTCTCTTTAATTTGTTTTTTGATTGATCTTCTGGAGATATTCTTTCCTTATCTCCGCAGTAGAATTTCCCCTCCATATCAAAAATTCGACCTTTCCAGCCCTTAATTTCTATTAAAAATACGCCAAATGATGTGATAATCAATCCATCAATTTCTTGGCTAATTTTATTATTTTCAGGAGGTAGCAGCACAATATCTTCAATGCCTATGTCTTCTGGCATCCATGCATTATTCATTGCGGACATGGTTTTTCGAAGTTTCCGAATGGATTTTAGTACAGCAACTTCATATGTTTTACCTTTAAGCAAAATTTCAGATATTAAATTTTCATAATGTAAGATGCCATTCATCAGTTTGGATTTTTTACGTTTTCTTAATGACCATATGTGGTAAAGCCAAAAAATACAGATGACAGTGGGTATTGCAAAGTAAAAAATTACTTTTATCGGCATGAATATCATTGGAATAAGCACTAGACTAACAATTAGCTTAAGTGATGAGGTCAAATTCATCCAAAGTTTCAGTATGAAAAATGCTCCACAAACGACAGCAATCAGTAAAAGTATTCTGGTCATTTTGGCTAGTAAATATGTCTTAATTAACTTGATGGGTAAATCGTAAAAATTTGAGAATTTTACTTTACGTATGCTACTTATTGTACTCGCACGGGTGCCAGTTTTCAGGATTATCCCAAATGACTGATTGAGTAAAACCTCCTGGTCTTATTTCGGTATTTGCAAGACGAGCATCAGAAATCGTGATTTTAATTTTGCTGTTTTCGATTCGTTCTACATAGCCAACCCGTGTAATGTTATTACTTGTTCCACATATCTGTGTACCCACTCCACTGGCAACAATTGATTGCGCTGCACTTGCCTTTTCATATTTAATTTGTAGCTCTTTATTTACGGCTTGTCGCGTAACCTTTGCTTTATTTGCATCAATCTCTTGTTGTGTTTTAAATCCAATGGCGTTTGCTTTTTGCAGCCAGACAGATTGATCTTTAGCATACTCACTAGTCGCTGCAACAATTGCAAATGTTCGGCCAGACGTACAGTAAGGAAGGCGACCATTATCGGCAAACGGCTTCAGGTCTCCAATATTTACATAAAACACAGGTTCGTCTGATGTTGAACGGCACCACTTTCCATCCCAAGTTCCACCTTGGTCAGTGCAATACTTATTTGAGAAGTTTTGTGCATATTTTTCTACATTCTTATCGTTGGTACACCACCAGCGCTTATATGTCCGGATGCCATCTGTTTCACTTTGACCTGGATTGTCTAGAAGTGAGCCTAGCAATTTAATGTCGTATGGACTTACTAAACCATGTGTTGTCGATTGTTTAAATTGATCAAGTTTATAGGTTAAGTCCATTTGGCCATCTTTTGTCGGTTGGGGAGCGGAAGCGCATCCTGAAATTAACAAAATAGCGGACGTGATGAGAAATGATTTATACATGTGGTATTTTCCTAACGATATTAATTTGTGTTGTTTTTGCTATTGGCAAATCAATTATTGTGCAAACTAATCAATATTGTGACGTAAAAGCGGCTGACTTAAAAGCTCAATTTTGTGAAAGTGGCTACCATGTCATCTACTTCACAACTAATCGAAAATCAGTATCAGCCGGCACGTCAATTGCTGGCTAAAAACATCATTCGTTTACGAGGTGAGTTGGGTTTTTCTCAAGAAGCTCTGGCATTTGAGGCTGAATTGCATCGTACCTTTATCGCCCATGTAGAGCGCCAAGCGCGCAATATTTCAATTGATAATGTAGAAAAAATTGCGCGGGCACTTGGTGTTGAGGTATACGAATTACTGATGCCACTTTAATTACAGCTATCCGTCATGTTTAACATAAATAGCCAGTAGTTTTATTTCTTGAAGGATTGGTCCCAACTTCCAAAGTTCACTAATGTTCTCTGATAAATAATCAAGCCACTAAAAATGGTCGTCCACGCAGATGCTTGTGATAACGCCCAAAACCTGTAGTTGATGGCATCGTTTGCTTATACAAGTCATCATGTCCTGACAATCGGTCTGCGATTGATAGCAAATTTGCTTCGGGACTCACAGGCTCACGAATACCCACCCAGTCCGGCGCACCTTTAGTTGCAGTTAATGCATGTACCAGACTGAGTAACTGATGTTCTGGTATTGCAATCTGATGTTGCGCCACGGCAGCCGCAATCCATTCTACAATCGATAACTTGTGGCCCAATAATGCGCCTCGGGTTGAGATTTCAAAAACACCACGCTTATAGTTGAACTGATATTCCTCGGCTTTCCCCGCATCATGAAGTAGTGCGGCCATGATCAATACATTCAGGTTAATCATGTTTCGATTTTTGGCTAATAACAATGCATTGTTGGTAACTTCTATCGTGTGGCGCAAATTGCCATGTTTTTCATTGTGATGACCGTTTAATGAGCTAGGTCCCATGACAAATCGATAAAAGCGCTTGTAGTCCCAAAATATACCATTCAACAATTTAATGTAATGGTCGGGCAAACTTTCTGTTAATTGCCTGATTTCCCGGATATGCGACCTTTCACTTACCCATTCATGGGGTACTGTTTCAAACAGATTAACCAAACCTGGGCTGGTGACAGGCAGTAAGCGATTGATAACAGTTTGTCCTTGCGTACATACAGCCTTACTCGTCCAGAGAGGTGTCACTAAACAGCCTGCTGTTAATCTTTCATCTACTTTGCTATTGACCCATGTGACCGCAATAGACGCTTTTTCATGAAAGAGTTGCGCACTGAATTGAAAACCGCCTTGTGGCAATGTGGATTTTTGCAAGTCAATGATGCGATATAACCAAGGTAGATCAATAATAGGCACAGAAGTTGTGCTGAGTTCAGTAACTTGTAGTGTGTTCATAATTTATCCTTTGTCTAAACTAAGCCGCATTCAGCTTAGTGAGGTCGTTGTCCATATTTGATCCAACACCAGATTGCAATAGCAGACGGTCAAACGCACTGCCATCTTGGCGCGTTAAGTTGGGAACATAGCGGCTGTATACTGTGAAGAGCATTTCCGTATTGGTGTGGCCAAGTTGACGCGCAATCCATTCAGGTGCTTCACCTGCTGCTAACCATAAGGTTGCAGCGGTATGACGCATTTGGTATGGATTTCTTTTTTCAAGGCCAAGGTGCGCCAGTAACGGGTACCACACACGTTTGCAGAAATTATGTAAATCCATGGGATTGCCATCGCGATTACAAAAGGCAAATTTGGACACTTTACCCGTAGCTAAATGTTGACGTTTTAGTGCTTCAAATACGGGTTGTGACATGCGAATTTCACGCTGACTGGAATCGTTTTTAGTGTAGTCCTCATCCCCTGCAGTAAACGTTTCACGTACATAAATCAAACGCTTCTCAAAGTCGACATACTTCCACTTCAACCCATCGACCTCGCCTGTGCGCATACCTGTCAGAAATCGCACGATAAAGTAGTCTTTAAAGTCAGGCCGCACAGTTTCTATGATACGGTTGACTTCTTCTATGCTAAACGGCGTCACATGCGGCTTCTTCAGTTTGAGCGGTTTAATTCGATCTCCTGCTGTGGTAAAGTGATAGCGGTCTGCGGCTTCGTTGAGTACTTGGGTCAGCACCAGAACAATTGCATTGATTCTGCGTGGTGATAATTTAGAGTCCTGTTGGCGTCCTGGTTCTTTGGCGAGAGTGGAACGAAAACTGAGGATATCCTCACGATGAATGTCGCTGACCGCCTTGTCCCCAAATTCAGGGATTAAACGGCTATCAAGTATCTGTCGTATAGTTGAAATGTACGTGCGACGCCACCCCACAGAAAAATCATCAAACCACAGCTCCGCAAAATCAGAAAACGCAGGGGTGTCGATAGGCGCTGTTGCAAAAGCCTTTTGTGTAGCAAGTGAAATTTTGCTACGCACCACTTGTGGGCTATCAAACTTATCCGCTAATTTGCTATTTGGAAAATAACGGCGATACTCAAAGTTATCTGCCTCAATATCTTCGTCAATCTTTTTGAGGATTTTATCCATCTTGGCGCGGTTTGTTTTGTTGTCTTCAGCAGCAGTGTATTCTCTACAACGCTCACCTTTAAAGCGAAAGTCAAAAAATAATTTTCCATTAAGTTCACGAATACTAGCCATTGCAAACACCTCCATTTGCCATTGGGATAGCGAAAGCTAGGTTCTTAGCATTTAAGATATCTGTTTCAATTTTCTCCCAGATGTATAGAATTTTTCTGCGTCCGAATGGGCGCACATAATGTATCCCCTCGATTAGAACGCTATCTTTAAGCTGTTCACGAATGGTGCGCGCATCGTATTGAATACGTTCAGCGAGTTGATCGGTGGTTAAAAATGTATTGCTCACAACTGTCTCCTTGTATATATTAAACAACATTAGGAAGTTAAAATTAACTAATGTAAACATATATTAACACATAAGGACAATTAAGGTAAATATATATTTACATATATTTATATAAATTAACAATGATACGTTTTTATTTACAAAAAATGATTTCTGAAAAGCAGTTTCGTGAGAATAGAAGAATCACGATGGCTGAAATTACTGAAGCAACAGGAATTAATAGAGTGACGCTTTCTAAGATGATAAATCAGAAGGGCTACAGCACTGTGACTGACAGCTTGGATAAGTTATGCAAGTTTTTTGATTGTAAGTTAGATGAGATTGCTGAGTATTGTCCTGATGATGAAACTTAAAGGTTGTTGGATTGTTAATAGAATTTTGTGTTACAAATTTAGATTCGCGAAGTAATGCTATAGGGCGTGAGAACTACCTGTTGCTTGGTTCTGTCAATTCTGACTTGGGTGGCAAGCATGGCGCGCCGATGTATTGCTTGATTGGATTAGCTAAAATCAACGACATCAATCCCGAAGCGTATTTGCGCCATGTCTTGTCGGTAATTCATTGATTGGTTTTTTAGTAACAGCCTGTCTATCATTACCGAATCCTTTTTTTATATTTTTATTAAACGCAGTTATTTAATTGTAGCTGTTAGCTTTAATGCTAATTGCCTCCTGACCTACTTGAACTCGGCTAGCTGTCTTCACTTTTTCGAGTAAACATCAAGAGGCGCGGTAATTATTATTTTAATCAAACTAATCGTAATAGTTGTTACATTTATCGTAATTTTAAAAATAGCTCCGTAGGTGCATTTGAACCTTGCACCAAAATATCTTGAAGTTTAAGAATACTCTTTGCTTGGTCGTTTATGTCCGCGTCAAAATTAAAATAATTAGTTTCTGATCTGGCGTAAGTATTCCTATTTTGTACTTTCCAATATGAAACACCTTGATCTAATCTAATCGTAATTGTCTTTTGATTTTTAAAATGAATATTTAACGCTCTGCTATGTTGATTTGTCGCTTGTACAGCGGCTTTTACGCCTACTTGATTGAATATCTCTACAAGAATTTGATTGCGCTCTTGGGAGTTCAACCATTCAGAGTAGATTAGTCCTGACAGTCCTTTATAATCACTATAGTTACGTTTTTCTAATGTTTGAACAGTTAGCGAAACAGATTTCCAATAGTCAATGCCAACATGCTCACGTAACCCAATAACAATTTCTTTGATTAATGCTAAGGCTAATGGTGTGAAAATATATTTATCGCTATACTCAATTGAAGTAACTTCCTGTGATGATAACTGCTGAGTAATCTCACTATGAGACTGTTCAACTAGCATCCAGAAACGTGCACCGAATCCATTTAATGTGCCATCTAGTTCGTGGTGAACGGCAATTTCTTTGTCGCCTTGTATGATTTTTGGTGTTTGTAACTGAGATTTTTCTATTGGTTTAGCATTTGTGCTGGGCACATTTTTTAATTGACCTTTAATAATGGTGTTTGATTTACCCCATATAGCATTAGCTGTCATAAATTCGCTATCAGCAAATCCCCAAACGTAATGCTCTCCATTATTCAGCGTCACTTCCGCAATGATATTGCCACCATTCGATTTTGGAAGTTCATCAATGGCAGATAGGTTAATATTGTCGTGATCGAATAAACTACGTAAAGTGATTACATCATCTTCATGATAGTGTTTTAACGCACTTTCCTTAATAACGATATTTACCTTTTTACCTATGCCAGCCAAGTCGTATGCCAGATATCTAAAGTCTGACATTGCAAAATCGGCGTCTTGAGTATTGCTTCCTAAGTAAAGCTGAGTAGATACTGCATTTGAACTCTTACTTAAAAGAAATATTGCCTCGGTCAGTGTCTTGGGTTCAATTTCTGAAGTATTTCCAAAATAACTAAACTCTTCTGGGATTACTAAAGCGTCCAACCATTCGCGAGTTAGAAAAGTTTTTGCTTCAAGGCGATTTAATTTATCAAACTCATGTCGATGTTCAAAATCTAATAGACAGGAAGGACAAGCGCTATCACATTCACGAATGCAATTTAACTGCTCTAAAGTTTTTTCAAACAAATTGCCAAGTAGATGTTCAGAGTTTGTTGTATAACCGGCATTATTTTCATCGAAAATATAAATTGCTTGAACATACTTTCCATCTTCCGCTTTAACCTCTTGCACAGTAGCGCCCAATTCAGATGATTGAATACCTAATTGAGAAGCAAGTGCATTACGCATTGCTACAGAAAGCGTTATAGCGATTGTTGCGTTGCTTAGCCAATTTCCATTAAGGTCTTTTAACTGAATCTCAAGAATATCCGTGAATGTTTCAAACCCAAAACTTATTGATGGTTTAATCGACCAAGCATTGTCACTACCTGAGCATCTTTTACTATCCTTCTTAGCAATCAGTCTGTTATGTTCTTTTTTAGGGTTTAATTTATCTGGATATTCATTGTCCTTAGTCATGGGTTCAGCACGGCCACAGGTTAAACATAACGCATATCCCTTGCCATTTTCTCCCTTAGATTGGTAAAACATTTTCCCAGAATCACTTGTGCGGTATTGCCCTAAATGGGGATTTTTAAGAGGGGACCAGTGACCAATTACAGATAATGTAGGGATTTCAGGCTTAATAAATTTTTGTTTAGTAATGTCATTTGTAACTGGTTCATAAAAATCAACCGCGAATCCTGCAGGCTCTATATATTCAGTTATATATTTTGCTTCTATTGGTTCATGACATTGGTTACATTTTGATGCATTAATCAGTGCGCCAGTAACTCCTGATGCGCCACATTTATTGCATTTCCAAAAAAATTTCATCAATTGCAGTTCATTTTTGGCCTGCTGTTCACTAGCAGGAACATGCCAGTTGAGGGTAATCCCAGCTGATTTGTATACGGCGCCGTCAATCACAAGATCAGAGCCTGGCGCATATTCACGTAATGCCGTTACCATGTCTCTGGTTGGCAGCTCCGCACGGAATCGACGATTATCTTCACGCTGTTTACCATTTCCATCAAGCTTTGATTCAACTTTTAGATTATTAAAAGTCACCAATGAAGTTGGGAACCCATATCCAGGTAAAAAGCCATAATTTGCTAGATCACGTAATAAATACTCACCCTTATGTCTTTCTTTACGATATTCCAATGCTTTTACTGCGGGGTCATTAGCGCTTGCTTGCAATCTTATTTGCTCTTCTACTAGAGCATCCCATTCTTGATGCCACGCCCCTCTGACGCGCTCTATCATTTCTGTGGATGCAGTTAAAAACAAGTCGAATGATTTATGTTCATAAGGTGAGTTTTTAATCAGCTGCTTAATTGCTTTTTCAAATCCTGGTGCGTTTTTTGAATATTTATTTAGGTTACCTATAAATGTTTTCCATGGGCCTTCTTCACCAATAAAAAACTCGCCTGTAGTTAACTTTAATGGATTGTCAGTTTGGTAAGTACTTAGAAATACTCCTAGTAAGTAAGAGTTAATATGACGTTGAATAATCAACTCACTCGATAGCGATACTTTAGGGGTGGGAAATTTATTTCCAAATGCCCAGCTAGTATTTTTAAATACATGTTGATCATGAGGGTTGGCCTTACATAAAGTGACTGCTGCTGACTTTGTCTCTGCACGTCGTCCAGCTCGCCCTGCGCGTTGAAGATAATTCGCTGGGTGTGGTGGTACATTATTCATTGCAACCAGCTGAATGCCACCAATATCAATCCCCATTTCCATGGTAGTTGAGCATGACAAAATATTTAAGTCACCCGACTTAAATTCACGCTCATATTTGGCTAATGTTTTGGATTTTTGTTGTGCAGAGTGCTCTGCAGTTTTATAAAATGGCGCACTTTCTAATACTTGATCCGTGTAAGTTGACCACAATGCATCTTGCCTTAATTCATTGATTTTATCCGAGTTTAGGATCCAATTTCTTGCTGTATTGGTAAATGAGTCGGAGGATAAATCAAATTCTTTTGGAAATGCGGGAGCTTCAATTGACACACATTTTATTCGAGACCGATTTTTAATCGGCGTGTATGGGCTAAAGCCATTTAGCGTTACATCTAGAAATTTTCTAGTATAAGGACATACCCATAGCTGTTTAGGGACAGCAAAATATATAGAATCTAATTTAAGGTTATACCCCCCAGCAGAGTTTTGAAGTAGGTCATATTTAGTAAGATCGTCCCAAGCTTTTTTTAATATGGCATCAATAATATCTTCACCGTATTCGGTTTTACTGTCGGCATTGGTGACGACTGATAAAAGTGAGACTAAAATACTTCTAGAATTTGATCTTTTAACCGTTGGCCAAGGTCTTTGGCCTTTTTTTGGTTCTTCTTTGGCAGAACATAGCCACGAATTAGGTAGCTGAATAGACAACCAATTCCGCCATTCTTTACCGTTCAAATCTAGCGAGCTACCTGCACGAACAAAATAATCCATACAGATTTTTAAGAAATCATGCCAATCCTTGATTGTTAAACCAAATTCGCTCCATTTATCTGGAACAGAATCTACTTTTTGAATTGCAGGATAATTTAATGAAATTAAACCTAAGGTTTCTAAGTTGTTACTCTTTTTCGGTCGACGTGCCAGTTCCCGAAAAATCAACATTTCTGCTACTTTATCGGCACCTTCTGAGCTGCTAAAGGTGCTTGAGGCATAGTTCTTATAAATTTGATGGACTCTTTCAAACTCAGCCCCTTGGTTACAAATACCTCTTTTTAAGTCATTAAAAGACATTGTAGTTATTGCTGGCTGTGCTTTTGAAATGGCTTCATTTAACTGCGTTTGTAAGAATGATTTTGCTTCTTGTGGAGCTATCAGTATTAAAGCCTTCAACTCAGATATTTTTGGGTTTTCATCAGCACTTTTACTAATTTGATTAACTTGATGATATATCCAGCTACGGACTTTCGCTCTCTCTGCATCCTGTTGAAGCTTTGTTGCAATTCTCGCAGTGCCTTGGCGGCTATCATTAAATGTTAGTAAGCGACGGCCTCTATAAGGTTTGTTCTTTGGGTCATCCTGTCCATCTGGCGCATATTCCAGTAATGTAGGTAATATCCCGCCCAATAGATAAGGCGTTCCGACACGGCCATGTTTAATTTTATTTTGCTTACCATTTAATGTAACACCACATGACGGACACTCCAAAATGTCAGATGCAGGCGTAATTTCCAAAGATAGTGCATTTGGATGGCTTGGTTCACAGTATCTATTCGTGGACTTATCTATTGTTTCAAGCGCTGTGTTAGCTTGATCAAATGTTCTATTGGTAATTAATAATCGAGTGTAAGTTGTCTTATTTGGTAAAGAATCATCTTCATCTTCTTCAGTTTCCCTTTCAAGTTCAAACTCATCAATACTTGTGTCATCCTGATAAGGTGATATATCAATACTATTTTCTTGAGCATTTAAAAACACTTCGCCACAATCATCACAGAAAATCAATTCATAAACAGGCGCCCCACAAAGGCAATGATTCCTTGGTGATAAATACACTTGTCCATAAGGCCAAGCTTTATCTAACAATTTTGGGCTATGTTGATGCTTATCTGAACAGTTAGGATCTGCGCAAGCCCAAATCCCCGTCATGGTTTGATGATAGATATGTGCTCTTAAGGGTAGGTAGGCTATTTGTTTTATGTTTTTAGCCGTTGCTAAAACATCTAGCCACTTGAGAGCGTTAGTCTGTTCTTCAACCGAGTACGATTCCTTTTTCCCATATAACTCAGCACAAACATCATCAATATTTAAAGTTCTAGTTGTTGATGTACTTTGACTTTTGTCAGAAGGTGCAAACAATTTTCGAAGCTTATAAGCTGTTGGGTTCTTTAACAGTGCGTCATAAAGCACTTCTTCGTTACCTAAACTTTCTAGCTCCGTTATTTTTTGAGTTATTGAATTTTTTGGTTCTGCTATTGGGGGCACTTCGCGTACACCATAACGTAATTCAACTTGGCTGACATCAATTCCTCCAACATCGGCTAAGAACTGACGCAATGCTTGACCAGCTTCGCCCTGAGGGTCTCCTATAGTCGCTGATGTGGCAATAAACCTTACATCATTTGGGTCCACTTCAAAGGCATGTATTACACGTCTAATTAATAGAGATAGTTCAGCAGCTTGAGAACCGACATAGGAGTGTGCTTCATCAAGAACAATCCATTTAAGCTTGCCTTTTGACTTTGCAATAATGGGTTGGTCATCATTGCGAACAAGCATATATTCAAGCATTGTCGCATTAGTGACTAGAATTGGAGGCGGTGAGGCTCTAAGCGTCTTTCTATCAGCAACCTCTGATAAGTTTTTATTGCCGCCTCTCTCTGCTTCTGTTGGTGTATTTCCGTTGTAAAGGCAAAATCTTACATTACGCTCAAAATTGCCAGTCCAAGCTAGTAGTCGATCCTTTTGACTATTAATAAGTGCATTGAGCGGGTATAAAAATAATGCCTGAACCCCTTCTAATGGCGCTTTATTTTCTTCATATTCCCGCACAAGACCATCTAGAATAGGAATCATGAAACATTCAGTTTTTCCTGAGCCTGTGCCACTTGTAACGACCAAAGATTTTGGTGTTTTAGCATTAAGTACTTGCCAAGACTCTAATTGATGTTGGTAAGGTTTGATGTCTTTTGCAAAGCGATAGTCTTCTGGTTTTGTTTTATTCTTTTCAGATTCCTTTAGCTTTTCTTCAGTGATATAGGGTTTATCAAGAGCCTCAATTAAGGATTTAGATAATAAATTATTACTTAAATCTCCCATAGTCTGGTTGCAAGGGCGCCAGCTAAATACAGGCTCAAATGTCGGTTTTGCTATAAAGCTACCTTCATCACCATAAGGTTGATTAAAAAGCTCAAAAAGGTGCTGCCTTAAAGGTAGATTACTTACATTTAACCAACTCATCACACCCGATGTAGTGCGTTGGGATAAGTCGTTTAATAAACCCCTGAAATACTTAGTCTGCATCAAATGTCCTTTTTTTATAATTTTTATAACTGAACATAGCCTTTGGTGATTGCTCTAGCAATTGTTTTATCAAAAGCAGAAGCAAACCAATCTTGGTCAAAGTTCTTTATTTTTTTTATTTCTAGATAATTGTTCTCATCATCCAATAAGTCTTGCTGCTCACCAATTAAACTTCTAATCGCCATGACAATCGGCAAGTTAATCACCGTTTCTTTAAAACCAAAATCATTAGGACTCATCAACTCTTTATAATCAGAGCGTTTGAGTAAACGTATTTCATTTACAAATTTGCTAGGCCACTCATCGTCATCTCTGCGTAATAATTTTTGCAGTTCAGACTCTTCACCATCAAATAATTGACTGAATAGCACACCTTCAAAAGCTTGTGGGTGACTAATTACGCCTTGCATTTCTTGGTTAATTTGAATCCCATTTTTAGACTTAATGATTTCAAACATCATATTAAGGGACGGGTGGTTCACGAGAAGAGTATTCAGCTTATTGATCAACAGATATTCAAAATACTGTTGCGCAAATGCCTCATCAGCATATTTCTGATACACCTGCTTTTTTAAGTAAAATGCTGCATCTAACCAATTCTCTAAACTTACAAACTCCCAAAGAAATGGCAGTTCAGATGCAAATCTTTGGATAAATTGTTCTGGTAATTTACTGTCTCTCAAAGCCATAGAAGCCATGGCCTTAGGTTTTTTAGAAAATAGGCGCCATAAATCTAAGCTAGTGAGGTTTAAGTGGCCTAAATTGATCGCTAAATATTCAACATGCCCCCAGTCTTTATGGTTCAAGTCTTCACACATATTATGTATGACAGCATTGATACTCAGTGCTCGCTCTGCATTATCCGCAATTATAAGTACATCTTTTAGATGTAGATCTTCGCCATACGAGATTTCAGCAACTTCTTGTTCCAATGGCAGCATCATTGGTCTAAATTGAATCGATGATGATTGTGATGGATGAATCATCCAGCAACCTGACGTATAGTTTTGAAAAGGGAATTGCCAAACGCCGTTAAAAACGCCCTCTGAATCTTTCTGCTCAAGATCAATCACATCGGCTTTAATATCATCAATTCTTGTAGCTTTTACTTCACACTTAGAAATTTGCAAATTATCATAATTCCGCAGTTGTGCCGGATTAATCATAAATGTATGGGAGTTTTTCTCATATGCCAACTCGACATCGTATTTTTTAACGACTAATACAAAATCCTTTGCTCCTGGTACTTTTACTCTAAACTCAACTTTAGAATCAAGCTGATCTACTGAATATAACAAGTTGATTATTTCGTCTCTGAAGTCGATCAATGAAATTTCAAGCCTTGTGTTTGCTTGATTTCGTTTTACTCTTCGGGTTATGGGGTCAACTTGAACATAACCTGTATCCTTCAATGCGAGTTCAATTTCAACGTAATTTGATTGTTGTAAAAACGTAACAATTCTTATGCCATAAAGTTGCTGAAGGCTTAGTGATCCCTTATGGCTAATTCTTTTGCCTGTAGCATCAAAAGCGAGTACCCCTAAAGAAGGGAACGGCACCTTGATGATTGCTGATTTTGGATTGGATTGCCAGAAAAGCTCAAACTCAACATACTCATCTGGAGTGTTGGTGCCGACATAATTACAATCAATACTACAGCTGCCACCATTTTGACTTACATTAATCTGCACATTTTCAGAGATGCATTTTAGATTGCTAATCTGATAATTTTCTAAACGAATATTTCCGCCGCTTGTTTCTTGGCTAGGACTAATTTTGATGTTTGCTTTTTTGGGCAAAACAACAATTTTCGAAGCCCATACAATATTGGTGCTTTCCTTTACAGCCACATCCATCGGTCCATAAGTTGAAAGCTGATTGTTTAAATTTTGGTTGTTTAGGTTTCTGCAAACAGCGTTGACTAATACTTGATTTCGAAGAGTTGGGCTTTGATTGATAAATTTAACAGATTGAGGTGTGCCTCTATAAGCCACAGTAGGGCTTTGAAAAACATCCCAGATACGTTCGCCTAATAATGCAAACTCTTCATCAAGGATATTTTCGCACTTTGGTCTGATGTTGTAATGGTCGCCATGGCTAGTAAAGGTGACTTCTTTATCAACCAAATAACATGCTTTGTCAGACAATCCTTCGACATCATACTTGTGTTCAATAGGCTCATTAATTGAAAAGTTTGAAGGTACAACAACAAATAATTTTGTAGCTTTAAATTTACCAGCGCCAACTTTTAAAAACTTATACTGATCAATCTCATCTGATGCATCAAATATCCAAGGTGCATCTTGGCTCAATTCAAAACCACCCAATAATTCTAAAGTTTTAATATCATTGTTAGCATTTTTTAATGTTGCAAAATGCTCATTGTGAGCATCTCTAAATCTGGGGATGGTTTCAAAATCAAACTTATAATTTCCCTGTCCGGCCAACCTTCTAATTGTAATTTCATGTGATCTTTGATGGTTGCTAATTACCAACGTGACGACACGGGTTAAGAAGTCGTCATCTAGACCAAAACACTTTTTAATCGAATCTTCATCGATATTTTGTTTAGGTAAATTGAGCTGGGATATGACTTTCACCTTATTGTCGACAACGTCGATGTAACGCTCAAGTATTAAGCTAAACTTTGCTTTTTCAGCCTTAATCTTAATACCATCTTGAATAAATCTTTCAAGTACTCCTTTGGCATTTTCATCATCCATCGGCAACGGAAATCTTTCTCGCCACTGAGCCTCATATTGATTTAATTTTTCAATTGCATTGCTTGCAGAGTCTAATTTTGCATCTGTCTTTAACCTTAAAAAGGTAATGATAATTTCTGCAAGTAAACTAAAAATCTCTTTTTGACGATAAGACCTTGGCAATTCATTTTTATGGCTTTCAATAATGCCATTAACGCTCTGGTAGTCAGGAAATGCAAGGTTTACAACATCTTTTAATACACGATTAAGTAAGCGGTTTAAATTGCCGTGGCCTGTAGCGATTAGCTTTAATGGCAAGCCACCTTGACTTGCGATGTTGCCTATAAACTTTAAATTGCCAATATCATTATTGAGATTTAAGTTCCACAATTGAAAGCCTTTTTCAATGGCCTCTGATCGTATGTTGCTGTTTAACTCGCTGGACTTTATGCCTACTGAGTTAAAAATTGGCTCCCAAGCCATACCAGAACCATCATACTCACGCTGCCACCAAATGGCGGCATAAAGTACAAATAACTGTGGAAAGTCTGATGATATTTTAAAGATATAGTTGATATCGTAATGAGCTGTGTATATTGAAACATTCTCAATAAGACATGCTTTTAAATCCAAAAACTCATCAGAAGTGACTTTGTAGGCATACATCGGTGCACCGCTTAGCTCACTACGTGAATTCTTTTCAAGAAAGTTCTTTTTCCACTGCGATAAATTCATTTTCTTTTTTCTTTTTTTTGAATGTTGAAAAACTAAATTACCAGTATCTATTTACCTAAGCGTTTAAGCTCTTTAATTTATCGATGATTGCCTGCTTTGCGTTATCAATCAAATCTGGATTGGTTTTAATGGAAAGCTTAGATTTCTCTTTTTTCTCAAGAAAATAATTGATTCGCTCCATACTCGCTGGTGATGGATGAGGCATACCAAATAAAATTCGGCTTTCATCTACAACACCATTTTTTACTAGTAATTGCATTGCTTCAGCAGGCTTGGGACCAAGGGGTACAAATATAGCATTTTTTAGCATCTCAGCTTCTTTGCCAAAATTCGCGAGCAAATAGCTTTTTAAAAGAGGGTGCTTAGTCATATTAGGCGTGCCGTTATAGTTTTCACCTTTGATAAACACTGGATATTTCAATGCTGATGTTGAGTGTAATAGATGCGACTGGGTGCTAAATAGGTCTGCGCAACTACTGATGCCTAACCATTTTTCTATCCCAACAAAATCAAGCATATCCACTAAATTTTTTCGCATAGCGCCAGAAAATGACGCTTTCTTTTTTATATCTATTAGTGTTTCTTCTACAGTTTTTCCTAGTCCGATATTGCTTTGCGCTGCAATTAAAGCGTTTTTTAATTGTGTAAACCCTGGGGTAATACCAACGATAACAATTTTTGCATCTTGGTTGATGTAATCAAAAGGTACGTAATAAATACTCAAGTCCCCAACAGCATCTATAAGTAGCGACTTGGGTAATGAAGCGGTATCTGAGATCAGTGATAAATTAAGAGTTTGTATTGTTTCGGCGTAATTTTGGAATTTTTTATTCATTGTTATTTTTCTTCTCATGAAATCATAGTTAGGAGTTACTGGTTTTCACTTTGACTCTTAAACTTGATTTAGTCATCTGATTGCCATAAGTGGCAAATTTTTAATGGTTCAGTAATTTGAGCGTAATTAAAATCGCTACTAAACTTTTCTAATTGAGATCGAGTTAATATAGTTAAATCGTTTGGTGAATTCTTTTGGTCAATATCGCGGGGCTCACTAAAACCGCGATCAAAATTTATTCCGCCTTTAGATGTGAATAAAACACGTTTATGTATATATCCAGTTCTTCCGTCATCCAAGAAGCACCAAGTTAATTTTATATTCTTAGAAAATTTTTCTTGTATTGATGAGAGTTTGTTTTTTCGTAACTCGAAATTACTTTGTTGTTTTTCTTCTTCACTAAAAATGATGAACTCAACATGTGGTTTTGTAGTTATATTTGCCATTTTTAAAAGGGTTTTTTCATATTCAATTTTATCTGGCGTTGCAAAAGGATCTACCAGCGTGATTTTTTCAGCATCTTTTAATAGTTCAGCCGCAACTTTACTCATTTCTTCTGCTGTTCTTTTACAATGCGTGATTAAGTCAAAATCCTCGTCTTTGAGCTCATATAAGTTCTCTAAATGAATTGGTGGGGCTGGTTTAGATGACTCTAATATTCGATGAAAAGGCTGAGTAGCATGACTTGCATTAGCCGCATTTAGCCAAGGGTCCATCAGATAATCTCGACCATATTTATGGAGCGCTTTAACCTGAATTTGTCTCAGCAAGTCTGTTAATTTATCTATCTGACTAGCACTATTACTAGCTTGAAGCCTAACTAAAACTTCATCAAACCAGGAAGCAGGAAAAGTTGATATGAGGCTACCTTTTTCATAGCCAAATCTTGCCTCGATGAGTCTCAAATCATTCAAATTACTAATCTGATTCGGTTCAATTGCGAATTCTTTATATAGCATCAGAAAAGCTCCCCTCTACGCTCAGTAAAGAAGCCATTTGGCCAAGTTGCATCAAACTCACCTTCATCAGTTGTGGTTATGGGAATGAGTTTTGTGCGGCCGTTTTCTTGCTCACAAAAGATTATTTGGATGTCTGATTTTTTGCAGTTAAATCTTGAGTCATCCAGATTACTTTCAACAGTCTGTCTTCGTCTTTTTAGCAATCGCAACATTAAGTGTTCACTATGCGTTTCGATTAAAAAATTTTTTTCATTATTACTGTTAATTTGTTCAAGCATTAAATCTGCTAAAACTAATTGCCAGCGTGGGTGAATATGTAATTCAGGTTGCTCACACGAAATTATGCAAGGTTGTTCAATCAATGATGCAGTTATGAAAGGGAAAACCTGAGATACACCAACGCCTAATTCATTCAAATAGTGATAAATATCTGAGCGTTTATTTTTAACAAGCACACTGTGCTTTTTAAGCGTGGCATCTCCCTCATTTATAGCTATAAACTCATATGGTGTATTTAAACCATACTCTGCGGCATACCATCTGTTTATATCTTCTTTTAGCCTTGAATCTGCTTTAGAAAACAACTCCCATGCGGCCGCACCGTCATACCAGCGATCATTTGAGGTTTCAATGTTTGCAATAAAATTTCTGTCAGGTATTATTCTTAAAGGCCCTATGTAAAGCAGCTCGGTTAATCTAGTGCTTATTAACTTGAGAGGGGCTAGGCAAGATTGAGATATAAGAGATTCACAATAAGTAGTCATTGAAAGTGGGTGGTCTTGAAAGATATCAGACCATTTCCACGGAGCAGAACTTAAGTTAAGACGGTTATTAATATTTGGCAAAGCATGATCTAAACCGCTTAATGGCACTGCTTGCCAGTCTTCAGTCATTAGTATGTTTAGCTCTTCAATACCTTGATGTAATAACTGAGCCTGATTAGATGTTCTGAATTCACTAATAAACGCACCTCGTGAGCCAGCTTTTTTCTCAATGACACAAGTGAATTCTTTGTCTAGTGTTGATGTGAATTTTCTGATGAAAGGCTTTTTCTCAAAACTATCCCAAGTAATTTCAAATTCAAAACTATATGTTTTTGGCTCAATAGTAGGTAGTTCTTTAATGTAATTTTCTACCAACCACTCCTCAGCTTCTGATAAATAACCTTCTAAAGTACCTATGTCCTCGGATAGATCTAAAGTCGCACCTATCGTAATATGATTTTTATTATCTTTCCCGTGAACTAAATTATTAAATCCACCGAGGTAAATTTTCTCACCAACAAGACTTGAGTACTCAGGGTCACAGTTTCTATTGATTAAAATCTCATAAAGGTATAGAAAGCCCTGCAATACAGTACTTTTACCAGTACTATTTGCCCCAAAAAATAAAGTGATAGGAGCAATCGGTAACGTTGCTTTTTCACGGATACCTTTAAAACCACCTAGTGAGATTGACTTAATTTTCATTTTGAAACAGTTTGTTAGATAAGGCGTTAAAAGATGCGTTTGTCAAGCTTAACCCTGATGTTTGTTGGTACTTAATTCCGGTGATTTTTTGGACAATCTGATCAAATTTGTCTTGTATTTTTTTATCTGGGATAGGGATTCTAATCTCAAGTAAGTCTGTCTTTGTAAGGCTTGGGATGGTTACAGTTTTATTAAGCTTCTCGAAATTGAAAAAGATGCAGAACCAATATAAATAGTTGAAAGTCAGTGAATTCGACTTTGGCACTAATCCAAAAGCGGTATCTACATTCCAAAATTTTTCTTTAATTAGTAATGGTTTGTTTATATTACCTTTTCGTCCGATGACGACTGTGTTTTCTGGGCAAAGAAAGTTATTAGCACGTCCCATCTCGCCACCTGACCCGATAATTGGATACTCACCATCTTCCGAAATAACCTGCGACTGATTTCTACCATTTACTATTTTCAGAACATCACCCCATGTTTTAACTTCCCAGCCTTTAGGATTCGTCCCTGGGTCACCAAACATATCCAAAAACACGGCACGTAGGAATTCGTCGGCGTGTTTGATGGCTTGTTGGCGTTTACGGCGAATGGCGTCTGCTTTGTCGAGAATGGTGGCAATCCGTTTTTGTTCTTCTAATGGAGGGACGGGTACAAGATTTTCTTTAAGAAACTTATAGTGCCGACTATATCCTGCTGAAGTGATTTGTAATGAGTTTAAATAATGATAGAGAAATTTTTTGTCTAAATTAACTTTGGGTTCAAGAATTTCGTACCATCAGCACCTAAGCAAAAAGGCACATCAACAAACTTAAATATTCTTGTATGGTCCCCAAAAATTATTGTAGGTAGATTTATCTTGGCTTGGAAATTCCTATCGTCCGTATAACCACCAATAAACTCTTGACCCTGATCTATGATAGGAATTTGTCCAACTTCGGAGTACTCACTTCTTTGTAATTTTGGATTACCAGCAGTCACATCAGCTATGGCAGTCTCAAAAGGCAATACTTGCCAATGACTTGGAAAGTTTAAATTCACAGCATTCCTTCCAACTCATTCAAATCAGCCAAGATTTCGACCTCAAGTGACTTGAGTTTTTGCAGAATAATTTTTGGGTCTTCATAGCTTTCTTGTTGGTGTACTACTTCTTTATAACGGTTAATAGAGAGATCAAATTTATTTTCAATAATAGTTTTTGCGTTGACCACAAAAGCTTTCTGGGTTTTGTCACCAAATACTTGTTTAATAGCTTCTGCACTGGCGTTGCTTTCGACTAATGCTCTGTATTCTTTCCATTTTGCAATGGCATCTGGTAGGTCGTTGCTTCCCTCACCTTTAAGCTCGGCACGTTTGTCATCGAGTGAATAGCCATCAGCTTGCAGATCATAAAACCACACATTATTAGTACTGCCACCTTTGGTAAATATAAGGATGGCGGTGCTAACGCCTGCATAGGGCCTAAATACACCACTTGGAAGGCTGATGACGCCTTCTAGCTGATTGTGCTCAACAAGGGTTTGTCTAAGTTGCTGATGAGCTTGCGATGAGCCAAACAGTACGCCATCTGGCACAATCACGGCGGCACGGCCACCCAGTTTAAGTGCACGCAGAATATGCGCTACAAATAATAGTTCAGTTTTTTTTGTTTTAACCATACCCAAGACATCTGGGTTGGTGTTGGTTTCATCCAAACTGCCTTTAAATGGTGGGTTTGCCAAAATAACATCAAAAAAGTCTTTTTCTTGTTTTGGAAAGTGCTCTTTAATAGATTTGCTTAAGGAGTCTTGATACATAATATTGGCATTTGCCACGCCATGCAGTGCCATGTTCATACTGGAAACACGTAGCATGGTGGTATCAAAATCAAACCCCCAGAACATGTTTGTATTTATATGATCACGGTACGGTTCTAATAAATCGCCTGTGTAGTTTTTATTGCCTTCTTCATCGATTAATATGCCTGCCTCGCTAGAGTGCTTACGATTGAGGTATTCCATAGTGCGGGCTAAAAAGCCAGCTGTGCCACAGGCTGGATCACAAACTGTTTCAGTAGGTTGTGGGGCGATTAATTCAATCATCGCATCGATAATGTGGCGCGGCGTGCGGAACTGTCCGTTAATGCCAGCTGTGGTGAGTTTGCTCAGCAGGTGTTCGTAAATATCGCCTTTTACATCACTTTGAGTAAGGGGCAGCGCATCGACCATCTCTATGGCTGAAACCAACACAGATTCGTTCTTGATTTCAAGATCGGCATCTTGCATATATTCGCCAATGTGGCCTAGTGATTCGGTTGTGCCATCATCAACTTTTCCAAGTTGAGCAAAGTAAGGGTAAACATTTTGCTTCAGGTGCTTATGCAACTCTTTTCCGCTGAGATTTTTAAAGTTTTTCCAGCGTAACAATTGGCCTTCTGGTGTATTGGGGAAGAGCTGGCTATAGACTTTGCCTGTACGTGCGGCTTTTCGCTCGGCGATTTCTTCTTGCATGTCCAGCATGCGAGCAAACATGAGGTAGCTGATTTGCTCAATAACAGTAAGTGGGTTAGTAATACCCCCTGTCCAAAACTTCTCCCAAAGTTTGTCGATGTTGTTTCTAATTGGTCCTGTTAACATTAATTTTCTCTTTAGTGATTACTTAAACTTGCGTTGCCATCTGTATTAGGTTTAATAAAAGGTCCAAGTACGGCGATGAGGTCGTCTACATCTTGTGGTTTAAATACACCGTCTATACCTTCATGTGAAATGCTGTTGAATGGCGCATCGTAAAGCGTTTCGATGTTGATAGTGCCATGTTGCGCAATATAGTTTTTAAGCAGATTCATAAACTTGACCTGTTGCGCGGTTAAGCTCGGGTGTTGGTGCAAGAAGTTTTTAAAGTGCTCTTCTACAGCATTAGGATCCAGGCCGATGAGCTCACGCACGGTAATGTCGAGCTGTGTCGCTGTGCGACCGTAGAACTCGTTTAGCACATCTAAACTGACACCGGGATGGGTGGTAAGGATTGTTGATGTGAGGCTGTTAAGCTCATGTTCGTTAATGGCTTCGCCTTGTTTAATTTTTTGCAATGTTGGATTGGCCTGCACCATGTTTTCCAGAATTTCTTTAATTCTGCGGCGATACATTAGCGCTTCGTCTGCTCCAAGTACATTGTAGGGTCTCTCTTGTTGTTGTACTTTTGAATCTTTTGTTTGTGTAGATGGGGTTGTTTCGTACTCAATACCACCTAGACGGTATTTCATAATGCCGCGCAATTCAGTGCGGGCAAATTCTAGCGTTTGTATGCTGGCATTTTGCCAGAAGGCGGCGCTTCTCACTTGTGCAATGACACTGTCTTTTTGTCGTACTGCTTGAATATTAATAGCGAGTTTATTTAATTGGTTAAGAAGCAGATCGCGACCATCTTCAAAGCAGCTGGCTTTTTCAACGAGACAAATTTCGACTTGCGCAATTAGCTTGTCTAAAGTGGTGGCATGTTTATCATGCAGTACACGCGCAGCCATGAGTGGGGCAATGGTATTGGCTAGTAGGTGCTGTGTTTTGGCATCAAACTTAGTTAGCAACTCAGTTTGTTGTAGTAAATGCACATTTCTAAGCTCACGTTTTACCGCGATGCTGTCTTCAGGTAAGTCATTGATATCAGCTTTAATAAGGCTAATGGCTAAATCAAACGCTGCTGCATGGTTATTTTTGATTGCACTTTGTGCAAGCGCAACTCTAACTTCAAAAGTTGTTTGTAGCAGTGATTTGCCACCGACATCTTCAGGTTCTTGGTATTCTTGTTCAAAAAAATCAAAGTTGCCGTAGTGGTCAAAAATAAGAAACTCTTTTTTATGCTTGCCCGCGCCAAAAAGATTAGCTCGTAAACGAGTGCCACGGCCTATCATCAGCCAGAACTTCACCCAAGATGTTAATTGTTTTGCAAACACGAGGTTGACCACTTCGGGGACGTCAATGCCGGTGTCTAACATGTCAACTGAGATGGCAATTCTAAAGTTGTTATCTGGCTTTTTAAATTCTTTGATTAGGCTATCAACATGTGGAATGCCGTTGTGAATTACCTTGCAAACTTTTGTACCGTATTGAGGATAAAGTTTACAAAATAGTTTCTCTAAATGCTCTGCGTGTTTTTGTCTTTGTGCAAAGATGATGGTTTTACCTATTAAAGAACCTGTTTCATCTTTAATGCCGTTGTTAACTAGGTTTTCTAAAATAATGCGGTCTGTATCTTCACTAAAAATCGTACGACCAATATTGTGGCCTTCTATGGTTGTGTTTTGAGCTTCTTCTAAACCTAAGTCTTCTTCTAGTTGGAGTTTTTGGTCCGCACTAAGATCATTGTAATGAATGCCATCTCGTAAAAATTCCGTAGTGAGATCTTTTACGCGATAAGGTACGAGGTATGGTGGCTCATTATTGATGGCTGCATCTAAACCAAACTCAAATGTTGGATCTGTCGTTTCACAATCAAATATATTAAATGTGTTGCGGCTGATAAATTTAACAGGTGTGGCAGTCAGGCCAAGTTGTAGTGAGTCGAAGTATGCGAATAAATCGCCGTACTTGTTGTAGATGCTGCGGTGGCTTTCATCGGCAATAATGAGGTCAAAGAAACCAACATCAAGTTGCGCAAAGCGGTTCATCATACCTTGGTAGGTGGCGATGTAAATGCGCGCATTTTGATCGATCTTGTTTGTTTCACCAATCACACAGCGAGGTTCACTAGGTAGATTGATGTTAAAGGCATCATCAGCTTGAATGCGGAGTTCTTTTCTATCGCATAAAAAGAGAACACGTTTTGCCCATCCAGTACGTAATAGCAACTCAGCCAACGCAATGGCAACACGTGTTTTACCTGTGCCCGTGGCTTGAATGATAAGCGCTTTTCTACGCTGTTTTTGAAAGTGAGCTGCAACCGTTTTAATCGCTTCAATCTGATATGGGCGGTCTGCAATACTCAAGTCTGGATTGTGCTTTTCTAATTCAGCTACTCGGTAATGGCGTTGGTAGATCAAGTAGTTTAGACTTTCTTTACTGTAAAAACCGTAAACTGGTCGGT
>JAUXNR010000781.1 GCA_030682755.1 Flavobacterium sp. | reverse complement strand
ATATCCATAAAATTGAATTGCTGTTGCCACTACAGATAAAGACGCTATTTTAACACTTTTGTTACTGATTAATGAAATTAAAAACAATAAAATAAAATAAAAAGCATAGGCTAAAATTGGTATAAAAATTCCAAATAACATTACAATCAAAGCCAAATTTAAACCCAAAATAAAAAGGGTTGGAAAAAAATAAGTTGGTTTTGCATAATCTGGATACCAACTATTTAATATGGGTCTTGCTTTACCAAATTTTGACACTTGTATATAAAATTTATTCCAATCAATTCTTCGCTTATGATATACATACGCTTCTGTGATCAATTTGGTTTTAAATCCTAATTGCCACAATCTTATGGATAAATCAGGATCTTCGCCAGGATGAATATTTCCAAATCCACCACTAGCCAGAAAGGCTTTTTTTGAAATCCCCATATTGAAACTTCTGGGTTGAAACTGATTTATTTTTTCAGAGCCTCCTCTCACTCCACCGGTTGTTAAAAAAGAAGTCATTGAAAAATTAATTGCTTTTTGAATAGATGAAAAAGAACGCAATGCTTTATCCGGACCTCCAAAACAATCAACATAATCTTGAACAAGTGATTTTTGAACTGTGGTTAAATAATGATTTGGCAAAATACAATCAGAATCAAAAATCAGAAAATAATCTCCTTTTGCGTTTTTCATCCCAAAATTTCTGGAATCACCGGGTCCTGAATTTTCTTTAAAAAAATAAGTAACATCTAATTTATCAGAAAACAATTCAACAATTGATTGGCAAGGAATTGAAGAACCGTCTTCAACAATAACCACTTCAAAAGATTGTTTGAAATCTTGATTTGAAATACTTTCAAGCAATTCTTGAACCTCTTCTGGACGGTTATAAACCGGAATAATTAATGAAAATAACATTGCTTATTTTTTAACAAAGATACATTTTCAAAAACAAAAAGCCACGCATGATGCGTGGCTTTTCGAACAAAACAAATGGGTTACTTATTGTTTAACTACTTTAATAGTTTTTGTTTGATTTTCTGATGTAACTTTTACCAAATACGTTCCGTTTGGCAATGAAGACATATCAATATCTGTTTGCGTTACATTCGGTTTTGCGGCACTAATTTGTTGTCCTAATAAATTTGAAACAACAACTTCAGAAATAGAATTAGTATATGAAATTGTCAAAATATTTGTAACTGGATTAGGATAGTATTTGAAATTTGAAGAATCAAATGTATCAGTACTTAATTCCGGAACTACATTAATCATAAAATCTAAATAAACACCAAAACTACCCGTGTAACAAGGATTTGGAGGAGTTTGTGCTGACCACACACCACCTATTCTCATTCTGTGTTGACCAAGAGGCACTGACAAAGGAACTAAGAATGAGGCATCCAATGTAAAAGGATTAGTAGTACTTGCTTGGCCTGTAAACACTAGTTCACTTGGTTCAAAAGTTAAGTTATCATTATAATCAACCCAAACATAAGTATAATAGCCATAAATACCCGTATTATAACTTACTTGCAAGTTCGCATTCTCGCCACGCTGTAAGTTTACAACATTAGCAGAGTGATCAAAATAGAATACATCTCCAGTGGGGAAATTTGTAGTTCCAACTTGTACATTTGTTATACCATCTCCATCATTAGAGGTTGGTAGAGCAACACAAAGACAAGGATTAACTGCTGTAGTAAACGATTGTTCCAAACATCCTACAGCCGGTGCAAAAGAATTAAATGGTGTTATAGTATAATAATAAGTTGTATTAGCATTACCTAAAAATGAATACGAAGTTACAGGTCCGATGTTTACATTATTCAAAACATTAGTTGCTCCCGGAGTAGTTCCAACAGAAATTAGATAAGCGTCTGCATTTGCTGCTGCGGTCCATGAAATTTGAGTTGCAAAGTTACCACAAGTTGCATCAGGAACTGCTACTACATTAGTAGCACAACTAGGAACCACTAAAGGAGTAGCTTCCCAAATAAAGTCATCCAAATATACTGTGTAGGCTGTACCAGGAACAGGTCGTAAAACTAACTGAGAAACTCCAACAGGAATATTGTTAGGAGCAACAATAAACTCAAGTGCTGTGGTAGCTGCAGTTGCAGGTAATTGAATGTTTTCAATAGCCACAAATGTATTTACATCTGGTGTATTGGTAAAATAACCCACTTGTAGCACTTTATTAACCGTTAGAGAATATGCTTTAAATTTCAAACGATGTGTGTTTGCTTGAATATTTGAGAATGGAGGTAAAATAGCATATGCTTCGTTTGTAGCAGAAATATTCATATACAAACGGTTTCCTGGTGACATTGGAGCGACACTTCCAGTTGTAGTATAAACATTTGTGGATGTTCCTGCTCTAGACCAACAATTCGGTAAGTTTCCTACACCTGTTGTTTGACCTTCAAAATTCATTACATATTCTGCTACAGGCGAACATAATGTTCTGAAGGCATATGGGCCTACCCATGCACTTTTATCAGTTGTTGAACATGATGCTCTAACATAATATTGATATAATGTGTTTTCTGTTAAGCCACCTAAAGTATAAGGATTCGTTGAAATTCCAGTTAATAACGTTCCAGCACCTAGAGTAAATCCTGATGCACCGTATTCAATATCCCATTCTGTTTCATTTGAAGCACTAGCTGTCCAACTTAAAGAAACAGAAGTTTGAGCCAATTGAGAAGCAAAAAGATTTGAAGGTTCTTGACATGAAGGAATTGGTTCCCAAATAAAATCATCCATATAGGCAATAGTTGCCGTGGTTGTTTGAACCAGCCTTAATACTAATTGAGAAACACCAGCCGGAACATTATTTGGAACAATAACAAATTCAAGTGCAGTTGAAGCAGCAGTTGAAGGCAATAGAATATCGCTAATAGCTTCAAATGTACTTACATCTGGTGTATTTGTAAAATAACCTACTTGTAGCACTTTATTCGCAGTAGTAGCATATGTCTTAAATTTCAAACGATGTGAATTAGCTTGAATATTTGAAAACGGTGGTAGAATTGCATACGCTTCGGTTGTTGCAGTACTATTCATATACAAACGGTTTGGTCCCGACATTGGAGCCACACTTCCAGTTAAAATATGAACGTTAGTTGATGTACCAGCTTTTGACCAACAATTTGGTAAGTTTCCTACACCTGTTGTTAAACCTTCAAAGTTCATTACATATTCTGCAACAGGTGAACATAATGTTCTAAAATTATAAGGTCCCACCCAAATACCTTTACTAGATGAAGAGCACGAAGATCTAACATAAAATTGATATGCTGTATTTTCTGTTAAACCATTTAAAGTATAGGGATTTGAAACTCCTGACACTACAGTTCCGTCAGCTATAACAAATCCTGGAGCTCCATAAACAATATCCCATTCCGTTTCGTTTGAAGTACTAACTGTCCAACTTAAAGAAGCCGAAGTTTGCGTTAATTGCGAAGCAAACAAATCAGTTGGCTCAAAGCATGAAGGAATAGCTTCCCATACAAAATCGTCTAAATAGGCAGTTGTAGAACCTCCTGGAAAACCTGGGTTTTTAAGAGCTAAATGCTTTACACCAGCAGGTAATGCCCCTGGAATTAATATAAGTTCTTCAGCATTAGCAGGAACTGTTCCTGGCAAACTTACTTCATCTAAAGGAACAAATGTGTTAATATCTGTTGGATCTGTAAAATATCCAAATTCTAAAAATCTGCCTGCTAAAGTTGCATAAGCTTTAAATTTCAAACGGTGAGTATTTGCTTGTAAATTTGAAAATGGTGGTAAAACAGCAAACACCTCAGTTGGAAGAGCAGGTGCTATAGGTGCACTATTTGCAAACATATACAAACGAATAGTGGGCGACATAGGAGCAACAGAACCTGTTTGAGGATAAACAACTCCATTTCCTAATTTTATCCAGCAACTCGGCATTGGAGCTGATGTTCCGGTTGCT
>JAUXNR010000769.1 GCA_030682755.1 Flavobacterium sp. | reverse complement strand
AAATTGAAGTAGACCCTCCCACAGACGCTCCAACAGGCAATCCGTCAATAACAATTAAAGGATCATTTGATGCACTTAAAGATGAACCTCCACGAATTCTAATTGCAGAACCAGATCCTGGAGCACCACCAGTATTGATAGTTAAACCTGCAACCCGACCATTCAAAAGATTTTCAGCAGTTACATTTGCTCCTTTGTTAAAATCTTTTGACGCAATTTGAGTCACAGAACCGGTTGCGTCTTTTTTCTTAACCGTTCCATAACCAACAAGCACTACTTCATCAAGTTGTGCAGTATCTTCCTCTAGTGAGACTTGAAGATTTCTTTGGTTACTAAATGCAACATCGAGTGTTTTGAATCCTACATAAGAGAACTCAACAACATCTCCGTTTTTTAGATTTGACAGTGTAAAATTTCCGTCAAAATCAGTAGTGGTACCGTTTGTAGTACCTTTTACAATCACGTTAACTCCGGGTAGCGGCAGGCTAGTTGCCTTGTCTGCGACATTTCCCGTTAAAGTACTCTGTGCTAGCATTGTAAGCGGCATCAGAAGCAACGCAATGAACAACTTTTTATAAATTGTTTTCATACAGTTTGTTTAGGTTAAAATTGTGTTTTTTATGTGCTTGTATTTTACTTCGAATGTTAAATTTACGTAAAAATCTAACTGTTTTTTGAGAACATTTGTTAAATGTGCTCCGAAAACGTTTTCGTGTTGAAAAGTTTTGATAATTCATAGTTTTTTACCCCTAAAATTCCGATTACAGAAAATTAAATTTATCTTTATTCAAAATTTACTATTTACCCTACCCTAAAATGAAAAGAAAAGTTACCTTAAAACAGATTGCAAAAGAACTCGATGTTTCTATTTCTACCGTTTCAAAATCATTAAAAGACAGCACTGAAATCAGTGAAGACACACGCTTAAAAGTGCAAGCTTTTGCTAAACTTTACAACTACAAACCAAACAATATTGCTTTAAGCTTAAAGAATAAAAAGACCAAAACAATTGGTGTTATTATTCCTGAAATTGTACATCACTTTTTTGCAACAGTTATCAGCGGCATTGAACATCTTGCCAATGAAAACGGATACAATGTTATTGTCTGTTTGTCTGACGAATCTTTTGACAAAGAGGTTATCAATATGGAAATGTTGGCCAATGGCAGTATTGATGGATTCATTATGTCATTGTCAAAAGAAACGCAACAAAAAAGAGATTTCCATCACATTACTGAGATTATAAATCAAGGAATGCCTGTTGTTATGTTTGACAGGGTTTCAAATGATATTTTGTGTGATAAAGTCATTATTGATGATAATTTAGCCGCTTTCAATGCTGTTCAAACCTTAATCGAAAGTGGATTGAAGAAGATTGCCTTAATCACAACCGTAGATTATGTTAGTGTGGGTAAGCTCCGAACTGACGGCTACATTAAAGCTTTAAAAACAAACGATTTAAAAGTGAACAACGATTTAATTCTTAAAATTGAAGACATTGATTCATGTGAAAACCTCATTGAAGAACTGATAAAGAACAATGAAATTGATGCCGTTTTTGCTGTTAATGAATTATTTGCCGTTACTGCAATTAAAGCTGCTTTAAAACACAACATTAATGTACCTGAAGATTTATCGGTTATTGGATTTACAGATGGAATTATTTCTAAATATTCCTCCCCAAGCATTACTACTGTAAGCCAAAACGGCATTAAAATGGGAGAAAAAGCAGCCAAAATGCTTATCGAAAGGTTGGAAAGCGATGAATGGGATGAAGATCAATTCAAAACTGAAGTTATTGAAACGCATTTGGTGGAAAGAGAATCTACAAAATAAATTTTCTCCTAAAATATTTAAGCTTAATAAATTTTTCGAATAGAAAAAAATATATATTTGTAACCATTATTAATCAAAACTTGTATTTTACTTCGAACCCACAAGTTTTGATAAGCCATAAACCGCTTATCGTATTATTAATCAATTAATTACGATAATGGAAAAGCGTAAGTTAAGTTTCTGGGAAATTTGGAACATGAGTTTCGGTTTCTTAGGAATACAAATGGGTTTTGCCCTTCAAAATTCAAATGCCAGTAGAATTCTTCAAAAAGTTGTTGCCGATGTTCACGAACTTTCGTGGTTTTGGATTATTGCTCCACTAACAGGATTAATTGTTCAACCCATTATTGGTCACTACAGTGATAATACTTGGGGTCGCTTTGGAAGAAGAAAACCATTTTTCTTACTTGGTGCTGTTCTAGCTTCTGTCGGATTAATTTTAATGCCACAATCTGAAATTTTCATTGCTTTTTTACCAGCTCTATGGGTTGGTGCCGGAATGCTAATGATTATGGACGTTTCATTTAACATTGCCATGGAACCTTTCCGTGCTTTGGTTGGAGACAACCTTCGAACGGATCAACGAACCTTAGGTTTTAGCGTGCAAACTGCTTTAATTGGAATGGGTGCAGTTGTCGGTTCCATTCTACCCTCTTTTTTAAAATGGACGGGAGTTACAGGTGAAACCGAAAGTGGAATTCCAAATGATTTAATTTGGTCATTTGTCATTGGTGCTGCTATTTTAATTATTACCATTTTGGTTACTGTGGTTACTACTCATGAATATTCGCCACAAGAATTAGAAAATTTTACTGATGAAAAAGCTCATAAAGATGCGATTGGTGATGAAAAACCAGCACGATTGTTAGACATTTTTGAAGATTTTGCCAAAATGCCTACCACTATGCGTCAATTAAGTATGGTACAATTCTTTTCTTGGTTTGGACTATTCGGAATGTGGGTATTTACAACTCCTGCCATTGCACAGCACATTTATGGCTTAGCATCAGATGATGTTAAAAACCCATTATTTGATGATGCTGGAAATTGGGTCGGAATTCTTTTTGGGGTTTACAACTTCGTTTCGATGATTTTTGCCTTTACCCTTCCTTACATTGCGAAACAAATTGGACGAAAGAAAACACATGCAATTTCTTTAATCATTGGTGGAATCGGTTTGATTTCAATTTATTTCATGCCAAACAAAGAAACTCTTATTTTTTCTATGATTTGTGTCGGAATTGCTTGGGCAAGTATTTTATCAATGCCTTATGCCATTTTAGCCGGATCTATTCAACCTAAAAAAATGGGAGTTTACATGGGAATTTTCAATTTCTTTATTGTAATTCCACAGATTATTAATGCCCTCATTGGAGGATTACTTGTTAAATATTTATATAATGATCATGCCATTTTTGCTCTTGTAACCAGTGGTGTCAGTTTTTTAATTGCCGCTGCCTTAGTTTACAAAGTAAAAGATGTGGATGATGTAGTACAAAACTAATGAATCAAAAATGTTTCATATTCGACCTCGACGGCGTAATCGTTGACACAGCCAAATATCACTATTTAGCTTGGCAAAAAATTGCTCAACAATTGGGAATCGAATTTACACCCGAACACAATGAAGAATTAAAAGGCGTGAGTCGTGTTCGTTCACTCGATATTATCTTAAAATTAGGGAATATTGACGCAACACAAGAAGAAAAAAACATATGGCTCGTTCAAAAAAATGAAGACTATTTGTCCTATTTAGTAACGATGGATGAAAGCGAAATTTTGCCCGGCGTTTTGCCTGTTTTAATCTATTTAAAAGAAAACAATCAAAAAATCGTTTTAGGTTCTGCCAGTAAAAACGCAAAACCAATTTTAGAAAAAGCAAAAATTATTGATTATTTCGATGCTATTGTGGACGGAAATGACGTTACCAATGCAAAACCGGATCCTGAAGTTTTTCTTCAAGGAGCTAAAAAAGTAGATTTTTCAAATGAAAAATGTATCGTTTTTGAAGATTCTGTGGCCGGAGTTCAAGCCGCAAATATCGCCGGAATGACAAGTGTTGGAATTGGAGAAGAAAGTATTTTGCATGAAGCTCAATTCGTATTTCCTGATTTTACACACATCGATCTGAATTTTATACAAAACCTAATAAATAAATAGTAAAATTTTAATGTTTTCAAGTTTTAAAATCATTCAACAAAACTTGAAACTTGAAACTTAAACTTTTTAAACAAAAATTTAATGAACCAAGATTATATCATACCAGATAACTGGTCGATTATTGAAGAAGGATTTGAACAAGACCTGGTTAAGTCTTCTGAAAGTTTGTTCAGCATCGGAAACGGTGCGATGGGACAACGTGCAAATTTTGAAGAATATTATTCCGGAAAAACCTTCCAAGGAAGTTATATTGCCGGAATTTATTATCCCGATAAAACAAAAGTGGGTTGGTGGAAAAACGGTTATCCCGAATATTTTGCCAAAGTACTTAATGCTCCAAATTGGATTGGAATTAACATCGAAATCAACGGTGAAAATTTAGATTTAGCCAATTGTGCAAGGGTGAAAAACTTCCGTAGAGAACTGAATATGAAAGAAGGTTGGTATCATCGATCTTTCATGGCAAAACTTCAAAACGGAACTGAAATTGAAGTACAAGTGCGTCGTTTTCTTTCATTAGATTTGGATGAAGTGGGTGTAATTAACTATCAAATTACCGCTTTAAATCAGGATGCGAAGATTGTTTTCAAACCTTACATTGATGCCGGTGTTCACAACGAAGATGCCAACTGGGAAGAAAAATTTTGGGAACCATTAAATGTAAAAAACAATGGAAACGAAGCTTTTGTAACTGCAAGAACATTTAAAACGCATTTCACAGCGACCACTTTTATGCAAAATACGATTTTGGTTGATGGGAAAAATGTGAATGCTTCTCCGTCCAACGTTGCATCTTCAAATGATAAAATTGAATTTTCGTATGAAGTTTCAGTTACCAAAAATCAATCGACGTCTATTCAAAAAATAGGTGGTTACACCGTTTCGATGAATCATGAAAACCCAGAAGAAGCTGCTAAAAAAGTTTTATCTGAAGCAATATCCATCGGTTACAACCAATTATTAGAAGACCAAATCAAAGCTTGGGCAAAAATTTGGGAAATGAGCGATATTACGATTGATGGCGATGTGAAAGCTCAACAAGGCATTCGTTTCAATATTTTTCAATTAAATCAAACCTATTTAGGGAAAGATTCTCGTTTAAATATTGGTCCGAAAGGATTTACCGGAGAAAAATATGGTGGATCAACTTATTGGGATACCGAAGCGTATTGCATTCCTTTTTATATGGCAACCAAAGATCAGCAAGTGGCCAGAAATCTATTGACTTATCGTTACAATCATTTAGAAAAAGCGATTGAAAATGCTGCAAAACTAGGTTTCAAAAACGGAGCTGCTTTATATCCGATGGTGACCATGAACGGCGAAGAATGTCACAACGAATGGGAAATTACGTTTGAAGAAATTCATAGAAATGGAGCGATTGCTTTTGCTATTTTCAATTATCACCGATTCACCGGAGATTACAGCTATATTCCTGAAAAAGGTCTGGAAGTTTTAATCGGAATTGCTCGTTTTTGGCACCAAAGAGCTACCTACTCTACTTACCGTAATCAGTTTGTGATTTTAGGTGTAACGGGTCCGAATGAATATGAAAATAACGTAAACAATAATTTTTACACTAATTATATTGCAAAATGGTGTATTGATTATACGATTAAACAAATCAATAAAATTGAAAAAGAATATTCGTCGGATTATACTCGAATTTTAAATAAAGTAAAACTTTCTGTGGCTGAAATTAACCATTGGAAAGAAGTTGCAGATAATATGTATTTTCCCTATTCGGAAGAACACGATGTCTATTTGCAACAAGATGGATTTTTGGATAAAGAATTGGTAAAAGTTTCTGATTTAGATAAAAGTCAGCGACCCATTAACCAAAAATGGTCTTGGGATAGAATTTTACGTTCACCTTACATCAAACAAGCCGATACATTGCAAGGTTTCTACTTTTTTGAAGATCATTTCACGAAAGAACAATTAGAGAAACATTTTGATTTTTATGAACCATTTACCGTTCACGAAAGTTCGCTTTCGCCTTGTGTCCACTCGATTCAAGCTGCCGTTTTGGACAGAATGGAACAAGCATATACGTTCTATCTTCGAACTTCCCGTTTGGATTTAGATGATTATAACAAAGAAGTGCACGAAGGTTTACATATCACGTCGATGGCCGGAACTTGGATGAGTATTGTTGAAGGTTTTGGTGGAATGCGTGTTAAAAACGAAACCTTACATTTTGAACCAAAAATCCCAACACAATGGAAAGGATATTCGTTTAAAATTAATTTCAGAAATCAAATTTTGAAAGTTTCTGTGCAATCTAATGAAACGAAATTTTCATTGGAAGGAAATAAACCAATTACTGTTTTTGTAAAAGGAAAAGAAATTTTAGTAGAACCGAATAGTTTAGTAACGGTTTAGTTTAACAATTAATTTAAACCATTAAGGCATTAAGGTTCATTAAGTTTTCTTAATCTTCTTAATGCCTTTTTTATATATTATGAAAGTTCGATTAACAAAAAAAGAAGTTACTCAATTATCTTATGAAATAGTTGGCTATGCCATAAAAGTTCACAAGAGATTAGGACCGGGTTTGTTAGAGAGTGTCTATGAAGAATGTTTGAAATATGAACTTGAAAAAAATGGATATGATGTCAAGCAACAACTAATTATTAAGATTGAATATGATGAGTTAGAATTGGAAAGTCAATTAAGACTCGATCTTCTAGTAAATGACTGCGTAGTTGTTGAATTAAAAACAGTGGACAGCTTTCATCCTATTCACGAAGCTAAAATTTTAACTTATATGAATTTATTAAAAAGACCACAAGGCTTACTGATAAATTTTAATACAACAAATATTACGAAATCAACAAAACCATTTGTAAATGAATATTTTCAAATGTTAGATGATGAATAACTCTTAATGAATCTTAATCTCTTAATGGTTTAAAAAATGAAAAAGCTACTTATTTTTTTACTAATATCGACTTCTGCAATAGCTCAAGTCAATCGAATTGAACCACCCAACTGGTGGACAGGATTTAAAAATGAAAATCTTCAATTGCTCGTGCATCATCCGAACAT
>JAUXNR010000730.1 GCA_030682755.1 Flavobacterium sp. | reverse complement strand
TTAAATTACTCATCCAAAAGGAATATTTTAAAAACCATTTGTAGATTAAATACTTTGATTTTAAGGCTTCAGCCATTCCGGATTGAGCATATTCAGAATTTGGATTGTTTTTTAATGACTCTTTAAAATGCTCTAATGCTTTATCGGTTTCTCCTTTCTCTAGCAATCCCCAACCAAAATTGGCATGAGTATAGGCATTATTTGGATCTTCACTTAAGGCACCCTCTATGGTAGAAAATGAATCCTCTTTTCTATTTAACTTTAAAAGAGCTGTACTTCTCACATTTAATGCTAAAATATGTGATCCATCAATTTCAAGAGCTTCATTTGCACAATTCAAAGCCTCTTCAAATTTTTTATTTTGATTGTAAATTAAACCCAAAAGAGCATGATTATCAGCATCATAAGGATCTAAAGACAAAGCTTCTTTTGAAGCTTCTAAAGCTAATTTTATTTTATCTTGAGCTAATAAAATGCGTGCTTTAGTATAATATAATACATCATAATCAGGAGCTATACCAATAGCGTCATTAATTATCTGTAAGGCTTCTTCATATGCTTCATTTTGAATTTTGATTTCTGCTAATAAATTTAAACAAGTAATGTTGTCTGGCTCTATTGCTAAAACTTCAATAATATTTTTTTCAGCTTCTTTATATCTTTGTTGTTCAAAAAGAAGTGAAGCTCTCTCTAGTAATTGTTCTGTCATTTGGACTATTTTTTAATTTTTAAAAAAGACAAGATAGGATCATATAACCCAGATTCATTAGAATATAAAGCAAAATTTTTAGCTGTTTGGAACCATTCTTTAGTACTTGGTCGATGTTTTTTAGAAGCATCAATCAGATTTGAAGTGGAAATTGGTTCTGGAACTCCTGTTTTAAAAGCACTTTGCAATTTCTCTTCAATTGCAATATCTATCACGGCCTCAATGTCTGCACCTGAAAAGTCTTGGAGCGATTTTATTATTTTTTGAAAATCAATTTTATCTGTTGGTTTTTCTTTCAATTTGATTTCTAAAATAGCTGTTTTAGCAACATCATCAGGAGGTGGTACAAAAATAATCCTATCAAAACGCCCGGGTCTTCTAAAAGCATTGTCCAAATGCCAAGGAGCATTAGTAGCTCCTAAAATTAATACCCCGTCATTGTTTGTATCAACACCATCTAATTCCTGCAAAAATTGATTGATTAAAACTTTGTTGCTTGAATGTTTCATATCACTCCTACTTGCCCCTAAAGCATCAATCTCATCGAAGAATAAAACACAGGGTTTATTTTTTCGAGCATATTCAAATACTTCATGTAGATTTTTTTCACTGTTTCCAACCCACATGTCTAAAATATCATTTAAACCAACTGAAATAAAGTTGGCCTTAATCTCACCTGCCGTTGCTTTAGCAATAAATGTT
>JAUXNR010000727.1 GCA_030682755.1 Flavobacterium sp. | reverse complement strand
GATGAAATCTCATTTGTAGATTACAAACATTTTAATGGTAATCAAATCATTATCAGTTCTGACAACAGGTATTTAAATGTATTTAATCTATTGCCATATTATACGAACAGCACTAATGATAGCTATATTGAAACACACATTGAACACAATTTTGAGGGTTTTATCATGAACAAAATACCATTGCTCAACAAACTGAAATCTACCTTAATTCTTGGATACCACCAATTGGCAACACCTGATAATAAACCATATCGCGAGTTTAGTGTTGGGTTGGATAAATTAGGCTTTGGAAAATTCAGAATGCTCCGTTTGGATTATGTTCGATCCTATAACGGAAGTTCTTTTGGCACTGACGGCATCATGTTTGGACTTCAAATCTTGAGTGTATTAGAATAAAAAAAGTGATGATTGCTAAATAGTTTAAATCTTACACTTAAAAATAATCAAAACAAACAACAAATAAAATTTTGGAACTGTTTTTGATATGTTTTAAACAATCTAATATAAATAAAAACGTATGAAAAAAATCTATCTTTTAGTGATGTTGCCTTTCCTGTCTTTGGCTCAAGAAAATGAAGAAAAAAAATTTACCGGAGAAATCAAATCCAATCTCTTTGATTTGGTAGTTGGAAAAACTTTTAATCTAGGTTATGAACACTTTTTAAACGGAAATCAGGCATTGCAATTTGATATATCATTGTTTGACACCTATTCATATATTGATGCAGGTTATATAGAAAAAAATAATTTAATGGGTTTTCAGGCTTCTTATAACATCTATTTCTCAAAAAATAAAGATTATCATGGTTTTGTCTTTTATCCCTTTATAAAATACAGAACAGGAACACAAGAAATAGAGGATTATTATTTTTATAATGAAGACATTTTAGTAACTAGAAAGTATGATTTATCAGGATTTGAAGCAGGTTTCGGTTTAGGTCACAAGTGGCTTTTTAACAATAAAATCAGCTTAGGTGTTGGAACACAATTAGGAAGAAACCTATCAAATGATAGAGATTTTAGAGATAATTATTCTGAAATCGATTTTAAAGTAAATGTTACTTTAGGATATAGACTTTAATAACTAAATTAGTGATATTTAAAAACCCCGATTCATTTCTGAGTCGGGGTTTTGTATAAAATTAAACGCGAACAATATGAGCTCCAATAGCTCGTAAACGTTCATCTATACGTTCATATCCTCTATCAATTTGTTCAATATTTTGAATCGTACTGGTACCTTTTGCAGACAATGCCGCTATCAATAAAGATATTCCGGCTCTGATATCCGGAGATGACATTACCGTGGCTTTCAACTGCGATTGAAAATTGTGTCCGATAACTGTAGCACGATGCGGATCACATAAAATGATTTTTGCTCCCATGTCAATCAATTTATCCACAAAGAACAAACGACTTTCAAACATTTTTTGATGAATCAACACATCGCCTTTGGCTTGTGTAGCAACCACCAACACGATACTCAACAAATCCGGAGTAAACCCTGGCCAAGGTGCATCCGCTATAGTAAGTATAGAACCATCAATATCGGTTTTTACTTCATAACCATCTTTGTGTTCAGGGATATAAATATCATCACCACGACGTTCTAAGGTAATTCCTAATTTTCTGAAAACATTTGGAATAACTCCCAAATTATCCCAACTTACATTTTTAATGGTAATCTCACTTCTTGTCATCGCTGCCAAGCCAATCCAACTACCAATTTCAATCATGTCAGGAAGTATGCGATGCGTGCAACCACCCAAGGAAGCTACACCTTCAATACGTAATAAATTAGAACCAACACCACTAATCTTTGCTCCCATTGAATTCAACATAGAACACAATTGTTGCAAATAAGGTTCACAAGCGGCATTATATATGGTTGTTACACCTTCCGCTAAAACAGAAGCCATAACAATATTTGCAGTTCCCGTAACAGAAGCTTCGTCCAAAAGCATGTAAGCTCCTTTTAAACGTCCTTCATTTTCAACACCATAAAAATGGTCTTCTCTGTTATATCTGAATTTTGCTCCTAAATTGATAAACCCTTCAAAATGGGTATCCAAACGTCTTCTTCCAATTTTATCGCCACCCGGCTTTGGGATATAACCTTTACCGAAACGGGCTAACAATGGACCAACAATCATGATGGATCCTCTCAAAGAACCGCCTTCTTTTTTGAAGGCTTCAGTTTCCAAATAACCAACATTTACCTCATCTGCTTGGAAAGTGATGGAACCCGGACCGTTTTTTTGCATTTTAACTCCCAAATTACCTAATAAAGTAATCAGTTTGTTCACATCTATAATATCAGGAATATTATTTATGGTTACTTTTTCAGGGGTTAATAAAACCGCACATAAAATTTGTAATGCTTCATTTTTAGCTCCTTGTGGCGTAATCTCACCTTTTAATTTGTGACCGCCTTCAATTTTGAAAGTTCCCATAGAATAGTGACCGGTTTAAAGTTTTTATATTTAATTAGTGCCTTGATTGTTATTTTTCTTGAACGGTTTTGATTTGATTGGTTTCTTTTTAAAAGCGGTATTTCCTTGAATTTTTGGATTCGAAGGCAGGTTTTTATTAGAAACTTTTTTGTTAGTACGCATCAAATCTGTGGTGTTCAACAACTCTTCTGAACTTTGATGTAAATTTATTTTCCCTCCGGATAATTCAAACAAATGATCAAAAATAGCCGTATCTTCAACCGTATCTTTATTCCAACTCAAATAGGATTTTTTCATGTGGTTGGCAATTACTTTAATCAACGCACTTTTCAATTCTCCATCTTCCCAACTGTTG
>JAUXNR010000716.1 GCA_030682755.1 Flavobacterium sp. | reverse complement strand
TTGTTGGCTCTAATTTGATTTTCCCATTGTCCGCTCCATTCCACATAATATCCTTTTGGCATCTTGGTCATCATTGCATTGAGTTTCTCCTGTGCCTCTTTTACAGTACTTCCTAAATCACGTTCCCGAACGTTGAACAACACTGTGCCACGGAGCATTGCATTTTCGCTATTTATCATTGGAGGGCCATCACTTATTTTTACATTAGCTACAGTTTCTAATGGTATTGGACCAAATTGCATCGTTTGAACTTGCAATTTTTTTAAGGCCTCAAGGCTATTTCTGTATTCTTGTGCATATCGTGCATTTACGGAAAAACGTTGTCTTCCTTCGATAGTCGTAGTGAGTTTCATCCCTCCAATAGAAGCTTCAACTACATTATTTATATCATCTATGTTTAGTCCGTATCTGCCAATAACATCTCTTTTTGCTTCAATATCAATATATTTTCCGCCTGTTATTGGTTCAGCATACAAATCTTTAACTCCAGAAGTTCCTTCCAATGTTTTTTTAATTTTTTGAGCCAAAACATTGATGGTATCTAAACTTGCTCCGTATATTTTTATGCCTACATCGGTTCTGATTCCTGTTGAAAGCATATTGATCCGGTTGATAATAGGTTGCGTGAAACCATTGGTCACGCCAGGAATTTGAAGTTTGTTGTTTATTTCCGTGATAATATCATTTTTGGTTTTGTCTTCTCGCCATTCTGCTTGAGGTTTTAACAAAATAATGGTTTCAACCATACTTATTGGACTATTATCGGTTGCCGTATTTGCCCTGCCTGCTTTTCCCAAAACGTGGGCCACTTCGGGAATTGATTTTATCAATTTGTCCTGAACCTGAAGAATTCTCTTTACTTCGGAGTTGGATACATCGGGCAAGGTTACCGGCATAAACAGTACAGATCCTTCATCTAAAGGAGGCATAAATTCTGAACCTAAACGAGTAAACATTAATACGCCAATCAGCAAGGCAATGATATTGATACCCAATACCGTTTTTCTCCATTTTAAACAAAAAATTAAAATGGGTGTATAAATACTTTCCAATTTTTTGTTAATTGGATTTTTATTTTCTGGACGAAGTTTTCCTTTTAGTAAAAAACTAATTAGCACTGGTACAAGTGTAATGGCTAAAAAAGCATCAACTATCAGAATAAAAGATTTCGTCCAAGCCAATGGTCCAAATAACTTGCCTTCCATTCCCGTGAGAAGAAAAACAGGCAAAAAGGATGTAATTACAATTATTGTTGAGTAGAAAACACCTGGGCCAACTAATTTTGAAGAGCTCTCTATAAGCTTTAACTTATCTTCAGGAGACAACGGATCGTTTTCTTTTTTGAATATATTTTTAATTTTATTTTTCATCTTAATTCCAATTACTGATTATTATCCATTTCTTCTTGTTTCTCCGAAACTGTCCTGTATGCATTCTCAACCATTACAATACCATCATCAACAACAACACCAATTGCCAGAGCAATACCCGTTAATGACATAATATTAGATGAAATGCCAAATGCTTCAAGTAAAATAAAGCCAATAGACACAGATATAGGTAATTGAATGAGTATAATTAAAGCACTTCGCCAATGAAAAAGGAAAAGAAGAACCACAAGAGAAACAGTAATCATAATTTCGATTAAAGTTCCTTTAACTGATGCGATTGCTTTTTCTATTAAATCACTTCGGTCATAAGAGGTTTTAAAAGTAACCCCTTCAGGCAATCCTTTTTCAACTTCTTTCATTTTTTCCTTGACTGCCGTTATTACCTTATCAGCATTTTCGCCATAACGCATTACCACAATTCCGCCAACAACTTCACCAGTGCCATTTTCATCAAAAATACCTAGTCTCAAATCGCCACCCATTTGTATTGAACCAATGTCTTTAACTTTTACAGGAACGGAATTATAATTTTTAATAGCAATCTCTTCCACGTCCTTTATGTTTTTGATATATCCTAATCCTCTTATAATGTATGACATATCACTCATTTCGAATTTTCGCCCACCAACATCGTTATTATTAGCCTTGACTGCATTCATCACTTCCATCATACTGACGTTATAGTATTGCATTTTCAAGGGATCCAACACTAATTGATACTGTTTTTCAAAACCACCAAAAGATGCCACTTCGGCAACTCCAGGAACAGTTTGCAAGGCGAATTTCACGTACCAATCTTGTAAGGCTCTTTGCTCTCCCAAGTCCATACCGTCGGCGTTTAAATGATACCAAAAAACGTGACCCACACCTGTGCCATCGGGTCCAAGTGTTGGAACTACATTTTGAGGCAACAAGCGTTGGGCATAATTTAGTCTTTCCAATACACGGGTTCTTGCCCAATAAATATCGACATCATCTTCAAAAATGATGTAAACAAAGCTCATCCCAAACATAGATGCGCCTCGAATGTTTTTAACCTTAGGAATACCTTGCAGGTTGGAAACCAAGGGATATGTTACTTGGGCTTCGATAACCTGTGGGCTTCTTCCCATCCACTCCGTAAACACAATAACTTGATTTTCGGATAAATCAGGAATGGCGTCAATGGGGTTTTGTTGGACGCTGTAAACTCCCCAAGCAAATAAGCAAGCTGAAACCAGCAAGACAACGGCTCGATTTCGTAGTGAGAATGTTATTAATTTTTCTACCATTATTTTTAATTTAGTAATGAAATACTATCTTTTGTTTTATTTATCCAATCCAATACTTCTTTTTTTTGGGAGGCTGTAAGGATTGCTTTTTTATGGATTAAAGTATAAGAACTCAAAGGCATTTCGTTTGATTCGATTTGTTTTGCAATTCTTTCTAATTTATTATTTTGCTTTCGGCTACTATAATTTCCCCATTCATTAAAATTTAAATTTTCTTTTCCTGTTGCAATATGACTTTCCATAAAAAAACGAGCGGGTTGAATGTAAGAGTACCAAGGATAATTGGTGTTGTTACTGTGGCAATCATAACAAGAAGTTCGCAAAATGATTTCAACATTTTTAGGAACATTATAGACTTTTGTAAAATTACCAGTTATATCCTGCTCAAAACTAATGTTCCGAGCAGGTTGATATAACTGTATCAACAAAAAAATAATTAACCCAATAAAAAGTATTTTTTTGATGATTTTTTTCATACTAGTATTCTTTTTTTATAGAACCGCAAGTAGCCATTTCTTTTCCAAAATATGGATTTTTGATTTCTTTTGTTTCACTTATCCAAACAGCACCTTTGTTGTCATCTGCCATTGGGCAAAAATCCAGATATAGTTTTTGACTGGTTCCAAATAATTGAATTAAGTCATTCATATCCTTACTTAACATTACAAAATGTTCTCTTTGATGTTCTATCTTTCCTCCATTATCTCCAATATGCTCTGCGTGTTCTTTGGCATCATCTGCAATATCCAAATATTCTTTTTTTTGTTTTTCGCTTAAAACTTTGATGTCAAATCTGTCAAATGAGGTGAATAGTATTTTTGCTTTTTCGGCAGCACCATTTGTATCATCTTTAACCAATTTGTTTTTTAAATTTATGTAACTAATTAAAATATCCTCGATGTTAACATTGGATTGTGTTGTTGCAGCAGAGGATGCTTCTGTTGCTTTTTTTTCGTGAGGTGCTTGCGTTTGAGTTACCAGTTCGGTTAATTCCATACCACATTTGGAACATGTTTCATCTTTTTTTCCTTGAACCTCGGGATGCATTGGGCATGCATATAGTTCACTTGAATTTGCGGAAGTTTCTGTAGTGTTGTTTTCTGTTTCTTTGTTTTTTTGATTGCAAGAAACTAAAGTGATTGCTAAAATAGCTGTTAAAATAAGTGCTTTCATACTGTGTTATTTTTTAGTTATTAATTATTTTTTCTGCTTTATAATAAGAATAAGTCCCGATTGATGTGTTGATATAATCTACTTCCCGAGCATTTTTAAATCCTGCATCAGTAATGTATTTTATCATCAATCCATTTACATTATCAGTGGTAGTTTTGAAACCGTCTAATAATTGAACTAAGTAAAAGGATAACCTCATCCATTTTGTTTTTGCTTTACCCCAATCTCCAATGATTAATTCTCCATTTGGTTTTAATATTCTATTAATCTCTAATAAACATTTCAATTTTGTAATCATGTCTAACTGATGAAAAACAAGAGAACTATAAACCTTGTCAATTGAATTATCTTCAAATGGTAACTTATTTCCATCATATAAAAAAAGAGGTGCTTCAATTCCTGTTTTTTTCAATTTATATTCTGCTATTGACTTAATCTTAGGGTCGATGTCAACTCCTTGTATGTTACAGTTAGGAAATCGTTGTTTGAGTATGATAATGTTTTGGGCTGTTCCGAAACCAAATTCTAAAATTTTTTCTTTCTCCTTTGGGTCAACAAAATCAATTAATCTGTTTCTGAACTTTTTTTCAGGCATTGTTACTTTTATAGCTAAATCATAGTAATCGCTTAAAAAATCATAACCTAATGCCGGGATAAATTTTGTTTCACTCATCTTGATTTTATTTTGTTAAATCGAAAAAAGTATAGTACAGATTAAAATAAAAGCCATTTGGTGCTGAACGTACCATTGAACTCATTAATTCTTGACGGTATGCAAAATCCAGTCGTGCCTGACTGTTGAAAATAAATTGTATTGCCGGCACAACGTCTAAGTACGATTTGCCGTTTTCATTGATGGTTTGTCCGACAAATTCTACCATAAAGTTAATATTTGTTTGCTTGAAACTGGTATATTTTTTTGGATACATCAGTTTACCAAATGATAAGGTGTAATTGGTAGCATTGTCGCCCATATTATCTGGAAACGGATAATCAGGTTTGTTGTCAAAGGCTTTCTCAAAACTTACTGACGAACTTATTGCCAGTTTTTTAATCAGCTTAGTGGCTACAAATCCTCCTTCGAAACCTGTGTTGTGTCCTAAGATTTCTATTTGCTCCTGGTGAATGTCGGCATTATTGAAACTATATCTTCCAAATACTGCCATTCGGAAATGACTGTTCAGATCATCGGAGGAATAGAAACGGTACTTTGTATAAAAACTACCTCCTTCAGTCACCAGTTGGTTGCTTCGGTTACTTATGAAAGCAGAAGCCCGGAACATAATGTTTTTGTTTAGTCCATAAGTTGCTTCGGGCATAAAATGGTAATTGTAGCCTGATTTCATTTCCTCTTTGAAAAGTGACTGCATCACATTAACCGCCAGGGAATTTGCAGGAACATTACTAGCCGGATCCGTTACTACAAATAACTCCTGGCTAAAAATGTTTTGGCAACTTATTGCAACTGCAACTAAAATAATCTTTCTCATTAATTTAGAATTTTAATGTGAAAATCATCTTCGTTGTTTGAAGCATAAGTTTCAACACTTTTGTATGATTTGGATAATTTTTTGAACTCTTTTTCAGTCACATAGCCTTTGTCAACCACTTGAAATTGTATTTCATTCATGTTATCTGGTTTGTCACTAACCAAAATGTAAGTACTTTGGGTTATGGTTTCCGGCTTTGCAGTTATAATTAAGGAACCTATGAAGAAACCTGCATTTTCTACTTTATCCTTAAAAGATTTTGGACTTAAATTATTGCCTTCATTTAATGTTACTGTAAATGTGTTTGTGTTTAAGTCGGTTTCTACATTAGCCACTTCGGGCATACTTTTTAATTGTTTATTTATTGCATTGGAGCACATTGAACACGTTAAACCCGTTGCTCTTATTTCCGCTTTTATAATTTGTGCATTACTTTTAAGTGAAAACATTAAAATTATTGATGCGATTACTATGTATGCTTTATTTATTTTCTTCATCGTATTTTTTATTTTTTAATTAATTTGGTTATTTCTTCCTCTTTAGGATTGGTTGCAATTAAAATACCTTCAGGACTAAATAAGAATTTAGATGGTAATTCCTCCACGCCAAATAGAACAGCTGTGTTCGAATCAAACCCTTTCGGATCAATTAATTGGGTGAACTTTATTTTGTCTTTTTCGATGGCTTTTAGCCATTTATTAGCGTCTGTATCGATGGATATTCCAATGATTTCTATCTTATCAGGACTAATTTCACTATGGAGTTTTACTAATTTTTTATTACCTAACCGACACGGGCCACACCATGATGCCCAAAAATCTATGAGTATATATTTTCCTTGAAATGATGTTAAGTTGACGTCACTATTTCGACTGCTTTTTAGTTTGATAGCGGGTAATTTGTCTCCGACTTTTATTTGTCCATTTACTATAAAAGTATTGGCTATTATGAAAAATATAAAAAATAGCTTTTTCATTTTACTTATTTTATAGTTTCTACCGTTTTACCACAACTCAACATCATTGACCCATAATATGGATTTTTTACAGCGTTTTC
>JAUXNR010000565.1 GCA_030682755.1 Flavobacterium sp. | reverse complement strand
CAAGGATTAACGCTTGAAGATTGGATAACTAAAGCATTAAGTAGTTTGGAAGCACACAATGCAGTTTTAGATGATTGGAAAGGAGCAGGTTCGGCTTGTTATTTATTAGCTTCGTGGTCAGCGGAAAATAGTTTTTTGGGTTTCGGTTTTTGGGCTCGTGTTAGTAGACGGGCTTATTTGAATGGAAGCAATCCTAATGATCAGGATTCCAATGATGGCTGTCGTTCCGCGGTGTGTATTAGAAATTGAGCTTTGGTCTTTGAATTTTTTTTGATTTTTGCCCCAGGGCACTCTCTCTGGCTTCGCCATTCACCTTGTGCTTTTGAACTTTGGGTTTTTGGGAATGTGAAAAATTTCTTTATCTTTACCATTTCACCAAAGTATTTGAAAGTTAAATAATTGTTAAAAACTATTTTTAAAATATATAAAATTGTATAATCTAACCCCTATGCCCGAACAATACAAACCAACAGAGGAGCAAACCTCACAAATCCCAAGCTCACACGAACAAAGTGAACAACCGTTTAATTTTGAAAACTGGTTAAATATTGAATTGCCAAAACAGTATGAAAAAGAATACAAGATTTTGGTAAAATTAGATTTATTGGGATTTTTAATGGAAAAGTTAGACGACGGAATAATTGGGATAGACGGGCGAGAATACCCCGTGCCTACTTTGGAACAAATCCAAGAAGTTATATTGGCGAATAGAGAGAAGTATGAAAGTAAGATGAAACAAGGATTTACTAAACTTCAAATGACACCGTTTGCTTTACCGTTAAGAATTTTAATCCAAACACTGGAGAGAGAATTATTAAGACATCACAAACAAGGAAAATTATTTGCACCGAAGAAAAATCCCACTGATCCAGATGTAAAATTAGAACTGGACGAAAACAAACCAGTGTCGATTTGGAATGGCTGGTGGGATAAAGAAAATAGTAAAATAAGTAAAGACGAATCAGGAGAGATAATATATGATCCTAAGCGATTTACTGAAGAAAACCATGGTGGGAAAACAAAACAAGAAAGATTGGATGCGGAAAGAGCTAAACAAGCCCAAGG
>JAUXNR010000707.1 GCA_030682755.1 Flavobacterium sp. | reverse complement strand
AACCAAATCAACATCAGTAATTATATTTTTCAATAATGAAATAGGTGAATGTGGGTTTAAAACCACCCCTCCTTTCATACCTAATTCCTTGATCTTTGATATTGTGCGGTGCAGATGTTTACAGGTTTCGTAATGAACAGTGAGAATATCTGCCCCGGCATCTTTAAAATCTTGTAAATATTTATCCGGGTCGATAATCATCAAATGAACATCGAGTGGTTTTTTGGAAATTTTCTTTACCTGTGAAATAATAGGGAACCCGAAAGAAATATTAGGGACAAATACCCCATCCATAACGTCAATATGGATCCAATCGGCCTCACTTTCGTTTAGCATTTGAATATCCTGGCCAAGATTAGTAAAATCGGCAGATAATAAAGATGGCGCAATTAAGGGGATTTTCATTTATATGTTATTATGTATGCAAAAATATACATTTTGCGCCAAAAAGATGGATTGAAAATTGGGAAATGTGGTGAGGTGCTGATGTGGTGATGTGCTGATGTGATGATGTGGTCTCAAAAAACTTCGCGCCTTCGCACCTTCGCGCCTTAGCGGTTGATTTGCCCAAAAAAAAAAGCCGGAAATACCGGCCTTAAGTTTTGCTATATGGATAATAGATACATTTTAGTATCTGGAAGATTTGGGTTTAGAGCTGTCCTTATTCCATTTCTTACCCGATCCACTATCAGAATTAGATTTTGAACCACCACCAAATCTACTCGACCCAGAGCTTTTCTTGCCTTTATATTCGGATTTTTCACCGTAGGATTTACCTGATCTGTTCTCACTTGACCTTTCAGACCTTTCAGGTCTTTCGGCATTTTGTTTGGCAGATGATTTATCAAGAACAATTTTTACTCCATCGAATGAAATTTTATTGAATTCTTTTAAAATTTGCGATTCAACGCGTTTATCGATTTCGAAAAATGAAAAATTGCGCAAAATCTCGATTTTACCAATTTCAATATTTCTTTCTTTTAAAGTTTCATTGATCAAACCAATCAATGAAGTTGGGTTTAACTTATTTTTAGAACCCAGATTCAGGTAAAATCTTGAGAAATTCTCCGAACCCCTACCAGCAAAGCTTTGCCCTTCTGACCGCTTCCC
>JAUXNR010000692.1 GCA_030682755.1 Flavobacterium sp. | reverse complement strand
GTCACCGCTGTAATATCTCCCGAAAGCTTCTCTGTTTTAATGTCAACAATTTCTAATTTTGGTGTTTGATAAGCGTGATAAAGCGTGAAAGCCATATTCCGATGTGCATCTTCCTGCAACATAAAACCCGGGTGATTTCTGATGTAATTCTTTTTAGGACCTCCAATTTCAATTTCACCAAACTGAGGATGGTTGAACGGCTTCCAAGCAACATAACCATCACCAAACAACAAATATTTGTCAAATTCATTAAACTCATCATTATCCCAACGACCTGTTGCTGATTTTTGATTAAATAATTTATAAGAAGTCATCAACTCATTACTAAAAGTAAAAATGCCTCGGGTTAAACACAAGAAATCAATTTCACCGCCATAAACAGTATACAAATCTTTATACAAAACAAAATAATTATAACCCGGAATCATGCGTTCGCCCAATTTTCCAATAACATCATAAGCCGCAACATCTTCTCTACTGAACAGTCCTTCGTCTTCTGCTGCTCCTGGACCACGCAAAAACATGCCGCCATAATTATGATAACTTTGAGCTCCTGCAATATTCGGATGATTAACTACAAAATCTTTTACAGCTCTGGTTTCAGGTAAAGTTCCCGGATAAAACAAAGCTCCGCGTTGCACATAATCAGGTTGCCAATTCCAAGCCCAATCACGATTTGGGTCATAGGTTCCTTCGCCATCTTCGTTTACTAAACCATCACCATCGTTATCTATTCCTTCATAACCCAACATTTCATAATCGCCCATTTCATCACCGCGAAGTTGAATCATTCTACTGGGATATTTGGGATCTATTTTCCAACGACCGGTTTTTGATTTTCTTCGCATCATAACAATGTTGCCATCACCATCCAAATCATCCAATACATCTTCATTAACCAAGCCGTCTCCATCATTATCAAAAGGACGCATTCCGGAACGAGAGGTGTTTGAATTATTAGGTTTATAAATAAAATGTTCTCTGGAATCCGGACTTATTGTTGGAAGTATATAAAACACTTTGTCTTTCAATAAAGTATTGATAAACGGAATGGTTTGAAAACTTTCTGCCAAATACCAAGCCGTATACATGGAAACCTCAACGCCTTGTAATTCATTGGCATGGATTCCGCCATCAATATAAAATGCCGGTTTTTCTTTTTCTTTTCCTGTTTTGGTATCAGTTATAGTCAATGCCCAAATGTCTCTACCTTCAAATGACTTTCCAATTGAAGATACCGAAACCAAATTGGGATAGGCTTTGGCTAAATCTGTACAAAATTTAGTGATTTGTGCGTAATCATGATAACGATCCCATGACATTTTTACTTTGGGATTAGCTGGAGAACCAATGGCTCGCATACCATTCAAATCTTCAGGAGCAATGTCTTTATTTTGAGCCATAGCAGTACTTAAAACTACTAAACTGACAAAACTTAAAATATATTTTTTCATAGGTATAACTGTTATCTTAAATCAATTAGTAGTTCATTTATTCCGGCAGTAGCACAACCCGTAGCAACTGTAATTTTTCCGGAGCCGGAAATTAACCAAGTATAAGTCACCGACTCATCCGGTTGTAAAGCATCTCGTAATGCTATTTTTCTTCCGGAAACCATTGCTTGACTTTTGGTTAATTTCAATTCTGTTTTCATACGGGAAGTGAAACGTACTTTATCGCCAATTGCCGCATAAGTAGGAAGTAATCCCTTATTTGCAACAGTCAAAGTAACACGGTATAAATCATTTTGAAGTTTTTCAACAATCGGTGCCGATACTTCAATTTTAGGCATTGCCGCTAATAGTGATTCCAAAAAAACAAAGTGTTTTTTTACTGCCGGCTCCAAATAAGTTACGGGCGGATTATACATGGGATAAGGAACTATACCACCCACTTCAACTTTTTGATTTGGAAAATCAGGATGCTTGATTGGTGTCCAATCTACAAAAACATTTTTCAATTGTTCTTTTTCAGCCCATTTCAAAAATTGTACTTCGGCATTCAATTCGTCTTTATCACCTTTTTTAGGCATCTCAACTTTAACAGCAGTAGAATCTTTCTTTACTTCCTCTTTTGGAATCCACCATCCCGGTGTAGAAAAACTAAATTTCCCGGCATGATAATAGGCTGTTTGAGCAAAGTTCCCTTTAGTCATTGGCATTTTAGGTCCATCTTTTAAACCTGCTTTTTGAGTATATAACTTAGAAACATGTTCTGCAGCTTTAACATCATTTTCCAACCAACCTTTAATAATTCGTGCCGAAGCTAATTTACTGTCATATTTAGGAGCTTCAGATAAATTATTATGCATTCCAAAAGTAACTACTCCATAAATTGAAGGCGTGGTATATAAAAAATCAAGTAAAGCTCTCACTTCAGGCTCAGAAGCCACATAAACTCCGGATCCGGTTTCAAAAGCAGGATAATCAAACGTAAAGTTTTTATCAATGTTTACGCCTCCTGAAGCATCTTCATTAAATACACCGTCTTTATCATTATCAACTCCTTCTGAAATAACTTTATATTTACCAACTTGATTTTTTGATGCATTGGCTTTTACCAAAATTCGTGCGTCATCTTCACTGGAAACATGGATTCCGTCTACACTTTCAATGCGAAGTTGCGTAATCCAACCATCGTTATTTAAATCTTCAAAAGGATCTTCGCCAATCTTTCCGTCTCTGTCATCATCAGTTGGTGTTGCATTACCACTTCGCTCAGCTTTCACTTTACTAAAAAAAGAAGCAATAGCATCCGGATTTACAGATGGAATAAAATAAAGAGTTTTATCTTTATAAATTT
>JAUXNR010000671.1 GCA_030682755.1 Flavobacterium sp. | reverse complement strand
TCGTCAATTTCACCTTCGGAACGTAAATTGGAAAGTGTAATTTCAAAAATAACTAAGGTGTTATCCGGATCCACTTTTGACTCTTCCAAAAACATCTCAAGTGATTTTTCATACATGTCCATATTGACTTTCGTTACCGGTCTGAAACTACCTCGCAATGTCAAAATATTTTTTTTGTATAAAATGGCTGCCGGTAAAATGTTGTTTCCGTCGGGTCCAAACATTACTGCATCTGTCATGCCGTTTTTAACCAACTGCAAACTCATCAATCTGTTGTCAACATTCGCAAAACGAGGACCGGAGAAGTTGATGGTGTCAATTTCAATTTGGTCTTTATCCAAATGATCATATAAATAACGCAATAATTTTTTTGGGTCATTGTGCTTGTAGAAAGCACCATAAATTAAGTTTACGCCTAAAATTCCTAATGTTTCCTGTTGAAGTCGGGCATCGTTTTCTTTGAAGCGAATGTGAAGAATGATTTCGTTATAATCTTCATCAGGCTCGATTTGGTATTTAATACCCACCCAACCATGGCCTTTGAATTGTTTTGCAAAATCAATGGTGGCTACTGTATTGGCATAACTGAAAAACATTTTATTTGGATGTTTAACACGGCCCAAACGGTCTTCAATTAATTTCACTTCATGCGTAAGCATTTTTTTTAATCGACTTTCTGTAACATATCTTCCGTCTTCTTCAACACCGTATATGGCATCACTAAAGTCTTTATCATAAGCCGACATTGCTTTTGCTATTGTACCTGAAGAACCTCCGGCTCTAAAAAAATGTCTAACGGTTTCCTGTCCGGCTCCAATTTCTGCAAAAGTGCCATAAATGTTTTCGTTTAAGTTAATGCGTAATGCTTTGTCTTTTAACGAAGGAATTTGTTCAATGGCTTTATCTCCTTTTAATTTTATCTCTGTAGCTATTCTCTCCATGGGTTCACTTATAATGCTATGCAAAGTTAACAATTATCATGCCTTATTAAAAGTTAAATTGTACTATTTTTGTGTAAAATTTTTCAAGTGAAGGTTTATTTTTTGGGCACTGGAACTTCGCAAGGTATTCCCGTTATTGGGAGTAATCATTCAGTCTGCAAAAGTCTTGACTTTAAAGACAAACGTTTGCGTGTTTCTGTTTGGTTGCAATGGGATGATTATTCCTATGTAATTGATTGCGGACCGGATTTTAGACAACAAATGTTGACCTCCGGGTGTACGAAACTGGATGGTATTTTGTTTACACATGAACATTCAGATCATACTGCGGGTCTTGATGATATTCGTCCGTTTTTTTTTAAACAAGGAGACATTCCAATTTATGCCCATCAACGTGTGGTTGCTAATTTAAAAAAGCGGTTTGATTATATTTTTGAAATGGAGAATAAATACCCCGGTGCTCCTTCGGTTTCCGTTAATTTTGTTGAAAATAACGTTCCTTTTTTATTAGGTAATACATCCGTTATTCCAATTAATGTGATGCACGGTGCTCTTCAGGTTTTTGGTTATCGTTTTGATGCTTTTGCTTATTTGACTGATGTAAAGACCATAGAAAAGGAAGAAATTGAAAAATTAAAAAATTTGAAGGTCTTGGTAATTAACACCTTACGGGAAGAACCTCATGAAACGCATTTTAATCTCAAGGAAGCTTTGGATTTTATTGACTTAGTTCAACCTGAAAAAGCTTATTTGACTCACATCAGTCATTTGTTAGGTTTTCATGAAGAAGTGCAAAAAACATTGCCAAATAATGTATTTTTGGCCTATGATACGTTAGAAATTACAATTTAAATCGAATTTAAACTATGAAAAAATCACTTATTCTTTATGTTCTAATCGTTGCCATTTTGTCAACTGTTTTTACGTATATGTATTTTAACAAGCAAGTAAAATTTGAAAAAGAGCGGTTCGAAACCTATAAAACTAAAAGTAAAGATTCGTTAGATGCCATGAAATTACGTCTTTTTGAGTCGAATTATTTTTCATTGGAAGCCAACGAAAGTGCACAGAATTATTTAGAGAAGTATGATGTAAACAAACTTATTCCTATTATCAAAGAAAGTTTGTTAAATTATAATGATGCTCCGGAGGGAAATCAATTTACAGGACAAGATAAAATTGGTGAACAAAAGTTCATTATTAATAAAATTAAAGTGTTAAACCACCGATGGATTATAGCAGAATATAGTGACGGAACATATTGGGGAGAAGTTTTACTCCAGTATTTTATTGAAGAAGACGATTCCATAACCTTCAAAATTTTGCAATCTTTTATTTATCCTACTACTTAATTTTGTACTTTTATCATAGTTGATTACACTCTTATGAAAAAGATTTTTCTGTTTGTTCTCGTTTTACAAGGTTTGTTTTCCTGCAAGGATACAGATGTTACTGTTGTTCAAGACGATTCGGATTCAAAAGAAGTTGAAAATATCATCGTTGGAGCCAATACAGACAGTGAAGGTTGTTTGACCACCGCGGGCTATACTTGGTCAAAGTTGAAAAAAGATTGTGTTCGCTTGTTTGACAGTGGGGTTCGACTTTATCCCAAAACAAATCCCAACACACAAGATGCATTATTGATCACTTATTTGATTTTAAGTGATGATGGTATGGAAGCAGAAATTTTCATACCCAATCAGGACCAATCTTTGGTTTTGATTCGAGAAAAAGAAGCTACACCTTGGATTTTTAACGAATGGGAACTTACTGCATTTGAAGGTTTTACACTTCGAAAAAACAGTGAAATCTTATTCAGTGGTGATGGTGAAATTGGTCCAAAATTTACCGGTAGTGATAAAAACGGAGATTAATGCTCCAGCAACCATTTTCTGAAGTCATAAAAATTTTGTGGTGAAACACCATGACCAATTGGGTATTCTTTAAAAGTAACTTCAATCCCTAATGGTTTCAAAGCATCTGGGGTTTTTCTGGCCCACTCCACAGGAATAACTTGATCAACTGTGCCATGTGAAGCAAAAACTTCCAATCCTGAAAAGTCATTTTTTTCAAATCCCGGAACTGCCATATCCAAGTTCAAATAACCACTTAAAGCCATGACACGTTTTATCTTTTGAGGATAAGAAAGTGCTAAGGCATAACTTAAAATGGCACCTTGACTGAACCCAATTAAGGAAATGTCTTTTTCATCAATAGGAAATTGCGTTGTGATTTCATCGATAAATTTCAAAATCAAGTCTCTGGATTCACCGGCTTGTTTTAGGTCTGAAAATTTATTGGCATCCGCATCAAAGTTGATGGCATACCAAGCATAACTGCCATATTGTATATCATGTGGAGCTTGTGCAGCAATTACATAATACTTTTCAGGTAATTCTGAAGCAAAGGAAAATAAGTCTTCTTTGTTGCTGCCATAACCGTGTAATAACAGTAATAAAGGATTTTTTTCAAGAATTACTTTCGGAGGTCTTACCAAATATTCTAAAACCATAGTTATAAGGATTTAAATAATTGTTGATAAAAACCGCCTACTAACGGAACCACTTTTTGTTCTCCATTTAAAGCACTAATAAATCCATATATCCAAAGGATGAAAAAGAAAATATAAAAGGCAGACGATACCATCCAACTGTCAAAATAACCTATCGGATAACCTAAGGCAAAGAACGTTAGAAAAATGCCCAACGCCTGTCTGATGTGAAAACTGGCAAAAGAACTCTTGTTTTCACTGTTCATAAATATCGCAATTACAGTACCAATCAGGGTTAAATAAGCAATGATTGCTGTTTGTTTTTCATTTTCGGCAGACATGATTTTTAATTTAAATTTAAAATTCCTTTGTTGTAAATTCCATATACTTTCCCTTTCATTTTTTGTCCTAAAAAAGCGGAGTTTTTAGATTTTGAAGCAATGGCTT
>JAUXNR010000669.1 GCA_030682755.1 Flavobacterium sp. | reverse complement strand
CATCGCACCCGGATTTATCGAAACCGAAATGACTGGAAAATTAAACGAAGAAGTCGTACAAGGCTGGAGAGATTCTATTCCATTAAAACGTGGAGGAACGCCGGAAGACGTAGCCAACGCTTGTCTTTTCTTAGCCTCAGATTTGAGTGCTTACGTAACCGGACAAGTGATGAATGTTGATGGGGGAATGTTGACGTAGTCAGTTTTCAGTCGCAGTTTTCAGTCGCAGTCACAGTTTTCTGTCACAGTTTGTCATTTCGCAAGATGACGAAGTCGAAATAGACCCGAGCGGTAGCGAACTGGCGAAGCAATTCTCCTGCGAAGCAGGCTAGAAAACCGACAGCAGACAACAGACAACAGACAACAGATTTGAAGCTATTCCCGCTTTCCATTCCAAGCTTGTTTGCTCAGTCTGTTTTTTCTAAGCTGCCCCAAGAGCTTCCGTTGGTCGCTTTGGTTCAGCAAGAAAAAATCAGCCCAAGCTGCACAAGGCTTTCCATTGCAATCGGGGCTAAAAACAGTATAAATCAATTAAAAGAATGAAAAATAAATATATAATCACATTGTTTGTATTAGGAATAATTATAACAACTTTTGGTGCATTACTTAAAATAATTCATTTTAAAATTGGTCCATTAACGGGAAATCTTACATTAATAATTGGAATGTTTATAAAAATTTCAGCAGCAATACTATTTATTTTTAAGCTTATCAGTAATAAAAATGATGTTTTTTTGAATAAATAATTCAATAAAAATATATCTTTTCTATAAAAAATAATCACCAATCACTAATTACTAAAAATGACCACAACCACCGTCCTTTTACTTTTACTTTCAGTAATACTGGCCGGAGGAGTATCATTTTTTCAATATTTCTATAAAGCCAAAACCAGTTCAAAAATCAATTGGTTTTTGGCTTTTTTGCGTTTCATTGCCATTTTCGGATTATTGGTTTTATTAATCAACCCAATTCTCACCCGAAAATCATTTGAAACTATCAAAATTCCGTTACCAATTGTAGTCGATAATTCGTCTTCGATTATCGAATTAAATTCCAATGAATCTGCGTTAGAAACCTACAAAAAACTGACTTCCAATTCTGCTTTACAAGAAAAATACGAAGTACAATCTTATCAATTTTCAAGCGAATTAGAATCTGCGGAGACTTATGATTTCAAAGGAACACAAACCCGAATCGATGGAGTAGGAAAAGGGCTGAAAAGCATCCACAAAAGTGTCAATCATCCCACTGTTATCATCTCCGACGGAAATCAAACAC
>JAUXNR010000558.1 GCA_030682755.1 Flavobacterium sp. | reverse complement strand
TTGGAGATGATTCCGGTAGTTCTAAGTCGTATATAGGCTTTAATGTCGGTTTTTTTGCTGAATTTCAACTTACAGAAAGATTTTACATTCAACCTGAATTGTTGTATTCAGCTCAAGGAGCAAAAGAAAATTTAACTATAGAAGGAATTAATTTTGACGCTACTTTAAAAGCTAACTATTTGACTATTCCTGTTATGTTTAAGTATTATGTTTCTAACGATCTTAGTTTAGAAGCAGGTCCTTATGTTGGTTTTCTAACTTCTGCTAAAATAAAATTTGAATCGTCTTTTGGTTCAGGGACTGAAGATGCTAAAGAATTTTTTAAGTCAACAGATTTTGGTGTAGGAGTAGGTTTAAATTATAACATAACTCAAGCTATATTTCTTAATGCAAGATATGCTGCCGGTTTGGCAAAAATTGGAGATACAGAAACAAATGATAATGATGTTAAAAACTCTGTTTTTCAATTTGGTTTAGGATTTAGATTTTAATTTATCGTTATATCAATACAAACCACGCAAATTGCGTGGTTTTTTTATTGTCATAAATTGTCGAACTTTGACACATGAGTTGGTCAACCTATATTAAGAGTTTTCAATCGTATCTAAAAATAGAAAGGGGATTGTCAAAAAACACCATTGCCAATTATACCTTTGATTTGATGCGTCTTACTGATTATTTAGAACAGCAAGGCAGTAAGACCAATCCGATACTTATACATGAAGAGCAAATTCAAGAATTTATTTATGCCGTTGCAAAAGAAGTAAATCCAAGGTCGCAAGCACGAATCATTTCAGGTTTAAAAAGTTTTTTTACGTATTTGATTTTTGAAGATTACCGAAAAGACAATCCCATGGAGTTGATTGAAACGCCTAGAATTGGCCGTAAATTACCCGATACTTTATCAGTTCAAGATATTGATGCGTTGATAAGAGCCATTGATTTATCCTTACCTGAAGGCGAAAGAAACCGAGCAATGTTGGAAACTTTATACGGTTGCGGTTTACGTGTATCGGAGTTAATAACGTTAAAAATATCAGATTTGTTTTTTGACGAAGGCTTTATCAAAATTACCGGAAAAGGAAATAAGGAACGGTTTGTGCCCATTGGTTTCACCACTCAAAAGTATATAACGAATTATAAAACTTCAATTCGATCGCATTTAAACATTGCAAAAGGTCATGAAGATACCCTTTTTTTAAATCGTCGCGGGAAACAATTGACTCGGGCTATGGTCTTTACGATTATCAAACGCTTGGCTGTTGAAATCCAACTCAATAAATCAATAAGTCCGCATACATTTAGGCATTCTTTTGCTACACATTTGTTGGAAAACGGAGCAGATTTGCGTTCCATTCAATTGATGTTAGGGCATGAATCGATAACTACTACAGAGGTGTATGTGCATTTGGATCGAAAGCATTTATCTCAAGTTGTGAATCAGTTTCATCCGAGGAAGTAATTTCTGTTGTCGGTTGTCTGTTATTGGTTGTTTAATCTTTGGCTAAAAAAAAATGACCTGCATTGCTGCAAGTCAATTTAAAGAATTTATTTTTTAAGTTTTTCGTTAACAGAAAACCGACAACAGTTTCTACTTCGCTATATTTACCGCTCTTGTTTCACGAATAACCGTAATTTTTACTTGCCCAGGATAGGTCATCTCTGTTTGAATTTTTTGAGATACTTCAAAAGAAAGTTTAGCTGCTTGTTCGTCAGAAACTTTTTCACTTTCTACAATCACACGTAGTTCTCTACCTGCTTGGATTGCGTAAGCACTTTTTACACCGTTAAATCCAAAAGCAATCGCTTCTAAATCTTTCAAACGTTGGATGTAAGAATCTAAAACTTGGCGTCTTGCTCCAGGTCTTGCACCTGAAATGGCATCACATACCTGAATGATAGGTGAGATTAGGTATTTCATTTCAATTTCGTCATGGTGAGCTCCAATGGCATTACAAACTTCTTCTTTTTCGCCATATTTCTCTGCCCATTGCATACCCAAAATTGCGTGTGGTAATTCACTTTCAGAATCCGGCACTTTTCCGATATCATGTAAAAGACCTGCACGTTTTGCGAGTTTTACATTTAATCCTAATTCGGCGGCCATAATTCCACATAATTTTGCTACTTCACGCGAGTGTTGCAATAAGTTTTGTCCGTAAGAAGAACGGTATTTCATTCTACCTACCACTTTGATAAGTTCCGGATGTAGTCCGTGTATTCCTAAATCAATAACGGTACGCTTACCCACTTCAATGATTTCATCATCAATTTGTTTTGTGGTTTTTGCCACAACTTCTTCAATTCGAGCCGGGTGAATACGACCGTCTGTTACCAATTTATGCAAAGCCAAACGGGCAATTTCTCTTCGAACCGGATCAAAACAAGATAAAATAATAGCTTCAGGGGTATCATCTACAATGATTTCAACACCTGTGGCTGCTTCCAAAGCACGAATGTTACGGCCTTCACGACCGATAATTCTACCTTTCACATCATCAGATTCAATGTTGAAAACCGATACGCAATTTTCAACGGCTTCTTCAGTTCCCACACGTTGAATGGTATTGATGATTACTTTTTTAGCTTCTTGTTGAGCTGTAAGTTTGGCTTCTTCCAATGTGTCTTGAATGTGTGCCATTGCTTTTGTTTTGGCTTCTGCTTTCAAGCTTTCTACCAATTGCTCTTTAGCTTCTTCGGCAGACAATCCTGAAATTACTTCCAATTGTTCCACTTGACTTTTGTGGAGTTTGTCTAATTCTACTTGTTTTTTTTCTAAAACCTCAATTCGGTTGTTGTAGTCTATAATTTTAGCATCAAAATCATCAGCAGATTTTTTAGCTTTAGCCAATTCGCTGGATACTTGAGATTCTTTATCGCGAATGCGTTTTTCAACTTCGGCGATTTTTTTGTCTTTGTTTAAAATCTCTTTTTCGTGTTCTGATTTTAATTCTAAGAATTTTTCTTTTGCTTGTAAAAGCTTGTCTTTTTTGATGTTTTCAGCATCAATTTTAGCATCTTTCAATATTGATGCTGCTTCCTTTTTAGCGTTTTTTATAAGATTTGAAACGTTGCTTTTTTCAATGATTTTTGCAATAGCAAAACCGCCAATAATTCCAACAATTCCAATGATAATGAGTAGTAAAGTAGTGTCCATTTTTGTTTAAGGTTTATATATAAAAAAAGCCTACATTAGATGATTGTATAAACTCGATAAGACAAGTTTTGAGCTAACTCATTGTTCAAGGATCCCAATCGCAATGCTGGGCGTGCTATAGTAATGAAGATTTGCTCATTCTAAATTGTTAGTGTTGAGTTTATCAAATTGAAACTAATGTAGGCAGTATCTTGATGTATTTGTAAGAACGTATCTATTATTAGAGATATTTCGAAACTAAATCATTTAATTTTTTAAGTCGTTCGAACGATTCCTGATGGTCTTCTTTGGTTTCAATTTGTTCTTGTTCCACCTTAGAAGCAAACTGTAATGCACACATAGCTAACACGTCTTGTTTGTCACGAACGGCATAATTTTCTTCAAACTGTTTGATCATGACATCAATTTTTTTGGAGGCACTTCGCAATCCTTCTTCTTGCGTTGCATCAACGGTCAGCGGGTAAACTCTGTCCGCAATTGATATTTTGATTTTAAGTTTTTCGTTCATGTCTGTTAGTCTGCTAACTGAGCAATACAGTAATCAATCTCACGAATTAATGAATTTATTTTGAGTTTCGTTTCTCTTTTATTTTCGTCACTGCCTAGTAATGAATTGGCAACTTTGAGTGTTTCATATTGCTTTTTTAGCCCATCAACTGTTTCAGTTTGTTGGTTTATGACTTGGTGTGCTT
>JAUXNR010000664.1 GCA_030682755.1 Flavobacterium sp. | reverse complement strand
CAAAATATAGATAAAAATTTAACCTCCTTTTTATAATATTCTCTTGATGATTTTTCTTCATTATCTTTGCACCACAATAAGCAACAAAAATGAACCACGAAGTTTCCGGATTTTCCAAATTATCCAAAGTTGAAAAAATTGAATGGATTGCAAATCAGTATTTTTTGCAACCTGAAGAAGCAACCGCTTTATTGAAAAAATATTGGAATAGCGATGACAAGTTACAGCAATTGCACGACGAATTCATTGAAAACACCATTTCTAATTTTTATTTACCCCTTGGAATTGCTCCCAATTTTAACCTTAACGGGAAAAATTATACGGTTCCGATGGTGATTGAAGAAAGTTCGGTGGTGGCGGCTGCAGCCAAATCGGCTAAATTTTGGTCGAAACGTGGTGGATTTAAAACAACTGTATTGAACACCGAAAAAATCGGACAAGTTCATTTTATGTATAAAGGTGAAAAATCGAAATTGGTTGCTTTTTTTAATCAAACGAAACCAAAATTCTATGCTGAAACCGAAAGCATTACCAAAAATATGCAAAAACGTGGCGGTGGAATTTTGGATATTATCTTAAATGATAAAACCGCAGAACTTGAAAATTACTACCAATTGCATGCTACTTTTGAAACCAAAGACAGCATGGGTGCGAATTTCATCAATTCGTGTTTGGAACAATTTGCTAAAACCTTGAAACAAGAGGCTCAGTCTTTTGAATCTTTTTCGGAAGAAGAAAAAAACATTGAAGTAGTGATGAGTATTTTGTCTAATTATGTGACAAATTGCATTGTTCGAGCAGAAGTTTCCTGTTCAATTGAAGAATTAGCCGAAAAACAAATCGAAAACCCAAAAGAATTTGCTGAGAAGTTTGTCCGAGCCGTTCAAATTGCACAAATTGAACCTTATCGAGCTGTAACGCACAACAAAGGCATCATGAATGGGATTGATGCAGTGGTTCTGGCCACCGGAAACGATTTTAGAGCCGTAGAAGCCGGAGCACATGCTTATGCTTCTCGCGATGGAAAATACCGCAGTTTATCGCACGCAACAATTGAAAACGGCATATTTAAATTTTGGTTAGAAATTCCGTTAGCGTTAGGAACCGTGGGCGGATTAACGTCGTTGCATCCTATGGTAAAATTGAATTTAGAAATTTTAGAAAAACCATCAGCCAGAGAATTGATGCAAATTGTTGCGGCAGTTGGATTGGCTCAAAATTTTGCTGCATTGCGATCATTGACGACAAAAGGAATCCAAGAAGGTCATATGAAAATGCACATCAACAATATTTTAAATCAGTATCACGCTACGGCAGAAGAGCGAATAAAAGTAGCGGCGTATTTTAAAGATAATACAATTTCACATGCTTCTGTGGCGGGATTTTTGGAAGAAATTAGAAAGTAAGAATTGAAAAAAATTACATGAAATTTAGTTAGTAAATTTAGTTAAAAAAATAGTTATGAAAGAAAATTTCAGTTTAAAATCTGTTATAATGGTTTTATTTTTTATTGTTTTTTGTCAAATTTCATTTTCACAAAACTCAATTGAGCAGAACAAAGAAGGCAGGGTAATTGCTGAAAAAGAGCTTGAACTTGCTTTGTCAAAAAAATCTAGACACAATGTAATTGATCAAAAGTCTATAATTATTAAAGACACCCTATCTGCAATCACTATAGCAGAGAGTATTTTGTTTAATATTTATGATAAAACTTCTATCTTAGAACAAAAACCGTATGAAATTCATCATATAAATAATTATTGGATAATCTCTGGAACTCTTCCAAAAGGTTATAAAGGAGGAACATTTTTAATAATTCTTGATGATCGCAATTCTGAAATTATAAAACTCACACACGGCAAATAAATCACCTTGAAACAAACCTTTTACAGCAACGGAAAACTACTCTTAACCGGAGAATACTTGGTTTTGGATGGAGCAAAAGCATTGGCCTTACCCACAAAGTTTGGTCAAAATCTGGTAATTTCAGATGGAGAAGCCTCAACAGTTTCATGGACCAGTTATGATTCTGATGGAACTGTTTGGTTTGAATCAACTTTTACATTTGAAGAAATTAAATCGTTTCAAACTTTAGAAAAAGGTATTAAAAAAACTTTGTTTGAAATTTTATCAGAAGCTCATAAACTAAATCCGGAATTTTTATCTGATTCAAAAGGATATACCATTGAAACACATTTAACGTTTCCAAAAAACTGGGGACTTGGCACGTCTTCAACATTACTTGCCAATATTGCAAAATGGCTTGAAATTGATCCTTTTCAATTATTAAAAAACAGTTTTGGCGGAAGTGGTTATGATATTGCTTGTGCTCAAAACGACACTGCAATACTTTACGAATTACGCGATGAACGTCCCTATTTCACCGCAGTCGACTTTTTTCCTGCATTTCACGATAACCTCTACTTTTTGTATTTGAATCAAAAGCAAAGCAGCAAAGCGGCTATTAACACCTATTTAGGAAAGCAAAAAGAAAAAGACAGAGCAATTATTGAAATAAATCAAATTACGGCAGAAGTTTTAAATACTGATTCTATAAAAACATTTGCTTCGGCTTTAGAAAAACACGAATCTTTGATGAGTAACATCCTAGAAATGCATACTGTTAAAGAAGCGTTATTTCCGGATTTTAAAGGTGTTATAAAAAGTCTTGGAGCTTGGGGAGGTGATTTTGTTTTAGTTGTCTCAAAAGAAAATCCGAAAAAATATTTTGAAGAAAAAGGATATGCAACACTTTTGTCTTTTTCTGACATGATTCTATAAAAAAACCACGCTCATGGCGTGGTTTCTTGTATCTGTATTAATTTTCTACTTAGTAATTAAACTTAGTTCTATTGTCTTTAATTTTTGCTTTTTCTTTCAAAGCCGGGAAAACTCTATTTAAAGCTGTTCCATTTTGAGATTTCAAAGTTGTAAGCTGTGCTGTATAATCTTGTGTTGGCAATCCTTTTGAAACTTGGATTGTTTTAACAGCATAAACTCCTGTATTACCTTGTACTAATTCAGAAACTTTAGAAGCATCTGAACTGAAAGCAACACCTACAACAGCTGGTTCAAAACCTGAATTAGGAATTACAGGATTGTCTAAACTTACATTTTCAGCTTTTTGAACCGTTACAGCACCAGCTTTAGCAATAGCGTCTAGCGTAGTTCCCGTCATTTTTGCTTTAATCAACTCCGCCTTTTTATTGTTTTTGATAATTGGTTCAACTTGAATTCTTGCGTCTTCAATTGCTAATAATCCTTCTTTGTTGATTTTTTTCAATTTAGCAATTACGTGACCCACTTTTGGAATCTCAAAACGTTTTACATCATTCAAATCTGTACCTTTTTCAAAAGCCCAACGCACAATTTGTCTTTGATTTCCTAATTCTCCCATTGCCTCATCAAGAGCTTTTGCTTTAACAGCTGGAGAAACAGTTAATTTAAATTCATTTGCAGCATCAGCAAAAGGTTTATCATTTGCCAATTGTTCAAACTTCAAAGCTTTGGTATATGCTTCGTCAGTAGTTTTATCTGAAGCTTCAATTTTTTGAGCTATTGTAGCCAATTGAATTGCATCTTGTCTGTCAGTAATATTAATGATGTGGAAACCGAATTCTGATTCAACCAATCCAATTTTTCCGATAGGATTATTGAAAACATAATCATTGAAAGGTTTAACCATTTGACCCGGATTGAAAAAATCTAAATCACCACCTCTTTGACCTGATTGTGTATCTTCAGACTCTGTCATGGCAACCATAGCAAATTCACTTGGGTTAGCCGTAACTTTCGCTAATAGTTCTTCTGCTTTTGCTTTTGCTTGTTCTTTGTTTCTGATTTCTTTTGTTTGAACCGGAGTTCCTTCATAACTAATCAAAATATGACTTGCACGAGCTTTTGCTCCAGATTTTTTACCCATTGAACGACTCAAAGCATAATAGTTTCCATATTCATAAGGCCCGAATATTTCTCCTTCAGCTAAATTGTAAATTTGTTCAGCAAATTCTGCCGGCAAATCTGATTTAGACACGAAAGTTGAATCATAAGGAAAATCAGAGTTAGCGTTTACAAAATCAACAATGTTTTTTGTAGCTCTAAATCCAGGTAACGTATCGTTTTTATTGGTCTCATTGTTATACACAACTCTTGAGTCAAGCAACCCTTCTAAACGAGCTTTGATATCATTTTTATCACCATCTGTAGCATCATCATTGATGGTTATAAATTCAATCTCTCTTGTTTCTTCTGCTTTGTATTTCTTTTCATTCTTTTTCATGAAATCCATAATTTCTTTATCAGAAACAGTAACTTCACTATCATTTACAGATGAAAAAGGTACAACAACATAATCAAAAGATACTTTGTCATTTTCTAAATCATATTTGAATTTAGCATCGTTTACGGTTGTATAGAAACCTGACTTTAATAACGTAGAATAAATTTGATACTTTGCAGAAATATTTGCATTTCTTTCAATTCGCTCCAACTCATCCTTCTCTTGTTGGTTTGAACTTGATTTAAAGTATTCTCTGTATTTGTTGATATCAAACTGACCCATTTCATTAGCAAACATTGGACTTCTTCCAATATTTTGATCTGCTTTTAAAGCTTCAACTAAATGTGATTCAGAAATTCTGATTCCTAATTTTGATAATTCATCATTTAACAATACCAAATTCACCTCTTGGTTCCACACCTGATTCATTGCTTGAATAGTTGTAACTCCTTGTTGAGCACCTGATTTCTCTACATTGTTAACTTTAAAATTAAACTCTTCATAAGAAACATCTGTTCCGTTAATCGTACCAACATTTGTGGAAGTTTGACTAAAGCCACCACTTTGAATTACATCTGCCAAAACAAATGAAAATAATGCTAATGCTATGATTACAATTAGAATAAATGAACGTTGTCTAATTTTTCCTAAAATTGCCATTTTATATGTGTTTTTTTAATTCAGTTTGCGAAAATACAATTATCTATGAAATAATAATAATGTATCGGATATATTTTGCAGTTTTTTTGTTTAATGTAATTTTAAACCTCAATTTTATTGAAAAATTTGAGCAGAAAAGGTTTGCTTTGAGTAGGATTTATTCTTTTATAATCATTTTTACCAACTCAATTTTTTTGGAAGAGGCTTCTTCAATTATAAATAAATAATTTTCAATTTGAATAGTATCTTCTTTTTGAGGAATTTCATTGTTATGATTTACAATTAACCCGCCTAAAGTGGAATAAGAATCACTTTCAGGAAGGTTGAACTTGTAAGTTTCATTCAAATATTCAACATCAAAACGGGTAGAAAACCGATATTCTCTCTCACCTAATTGTTCTTCAATCAGTGTTTCATCTTCATCATGCTCGTCTTCAATTTCACCAAACAATTCTTCTACAATGTCTTCAATCGTAATCATTCCCGATGTGCCTCCATACTCATCTAAAACAACAGCAATACTCTTTCGTTTTTTTGTCAATAAACTCAGTGCATCTTTTATAAACATGGTTTCAGGGATATATTCTACAGAAATCAATACTGACTTTATAGTTTTTGGCTTTTTGAACAGATCAAAAGAATGCACATAGCCAATAATATCATCTAAAGAATTTTGAAAAACAACAATTTTTGAATAGCCAGTTTCTTCAAATTTATGTTTTAATTCATTAACCGAATCGTGTATTTCAACCGCAGCAATTTCGGTTCTGGGATTCATAATATCTCTTGCTTTTACTCCTGAAAATTCTAAAGCATTTTGAAATATTTGAATTTCTGAATCCACGTTTTCATTGTCTTCAACACCATCCATTTGTTCAGAAATGTAATTCCCCAATTCCACTTTACTGAACAATAATTGTTCTTGATCACCATCGGTTTTAAAAAATCTCTTTAAAATGATGTCTGAAATCCAAATAACAAAACTAGATAGAAAATACAATAGCAGGTAAAAAACATAAGCCGGAAGTGCAAATAATTTTAAAAAGGTATTGGCATAAATTTGAAAAAAAACTTTAGGTAAAAACTCAGCTGTAATTAAAATCAAAACAGTTGAAAGTAACGTTTGTATCAACAGAACTCTAATTGGCAATGCTGAATCAGCATTATATTCCGGAAAGAGTTGTCTGATGATTAAGTCGCCCATCATAAAACCGTATACAACCAGAGCAATGTTGTTTCCAACGAGCATGGCAGCAATAAACTTAGATGGTTTTTCTGTTAATTTGGTTAAGACTTTAGATAAAAAACCATCTTGAAGCTTTTCAATTCCGAGATATACTTTGTTTGATGAAACAAAAGCAATCTCCATCCCCGAAAAGAAAGCAGAAAGAACTAAGCATAAAATGATAATGCTAATTTCCACTTGTGTTATTTTTTGTTTTTATCTTGATATTTGCTATAAAAATGTCTTCTGAAAAAAAACATAAACAAAGCTAATGCCGCAAAGAAAAACATCATCCAAGGATTTCGATCACCTTGATTGTCTAATGAAGTGAATCCTAAATAAGCAAAAAATCCAGCTGCAAATAAATAAAAATATTGAATGTATTTTAAGTAAGCCATAAGAAATTGGTCTGAAATGATTTAAAAAATTATTCTACTTCGTTGATTTCGGAGTACACTTTTTGAAAATTAATTCGCTGAAAGTCTTTACTGAAATCAATTCCTTCTCCGGTTGTATACCCTTTTATTGGGTCTGTAAATTTAAACTTTTTTTCGGTAAAAAACCATTCATTCTTTTGGTCGTAGAATAATTGTTCGGTCTCCATGAATTGACCCTCTTGAGTCGTCATTTTCACATTACCTCTCAAATCAATAATTTCAGTTCCTTTAAAGGTGATTGCGTAATCTGAACGTACAAAACTTTTTTTACCGTCTGCTTCAAAAAGCGTTAAATCAATTCCGTCAGGAAATTCTGTAAACGGATATTTTACGGTTCCGTAATCCAGCATTTTGGGGCTGATTAGAATTGCCTTTACTTTTCCGGAGTCAGTATATTTTAAATTCACAGTGTCAGCAATGCCGGTTGACATGAATTCAGAAAAATTGATTTGTTGAATTTGTTTAAAATTACTTTCACAAGAAAAAACGAGTGCCACTGCAAATGCAATGACACTCGTTTTCAAACTATTTATTTTATTTATTTTCATCTTATAGGCTTGGCACCGTCACTGATTTTCCAATCCAACATTTGAAAGAAATTGATTGACCTGCCATACCTTCACTATGGATATCTGCTTTTGAAGGAGCTCTTTGTTCATAAGCAGAAGCCGTTTGGTCTGCTGTTGCTTTAAGTGAAGAATCCACTTGACCTGCTCTTCTTGCAGTTTGTGCAGCTAACCAGTTTACCGCTCTTTTTTCAAAAGGTGTTACACCACAATCGTTAACGCTATTTGCATACAACTGAGCAATAAACAAATAGGCTCTTCCCATTGATGGTCTTGCAGCTAGAGCTTTTTCTGCATAAGCTCTGGCTTGTGTTTTGTTGCCATTTCCATATATGTTTGAAGCTATTGTATAATATACGTTTGCTTTTTTGTTGTTATCTGTATGCAATTCTGCCGCTTGATTAAAATATTCTAAAGCTTTGGCTGTATTCTTTTTGTTGTAAAAAGACACCCCTAAGTTATAAGCAGACTCTGCTGTAGGATTTAACAAATGTAATGCATCTGAAATCTGAGCAAACAATGGGTCTGAAGAACATCCTTTTCTGTCTAAACGTTGAGCCGCTCTGCGTAACCATTCAGCATCTCCTTTTTTATCTTGAAAACTTTTAGAGAAAAACGGTACCAAACGATCACATGTTGCTAACAACTCGATTTTTGCATCCATACTAGTTCCAACAGTTTCAAAAGCTTCAAGATTTACTTCATATCTATTAAAATCTCTTTCATCTTTGGTAGTTAAAGCTTCTCCTGACTCTTGTTTCTTAATTAAGGCATCTTTAGCATCTGACAAAACTTTAGCTTCTTCTTCAACTTTATCAGAAATTAAGTCATATTTATCAAAAACATCTTGCAATTGGATTCCTTTATTTCCGGCTTCAAAGTCGTCTACATATATTTGGAAATACAACAACAAAGCTTTTGGGTTGGTAAAGTTGGCTTTATCTGTTTTGAATGATTTATCCAAAACTTGAAATACTTCCGCTGTAGTTCCGACATTATTTTCAAAAAGTGCTAATCCTTTTTTTACAGAGTTACCTTTTCCATTTCCAGGAAAATGTTGATCGTACTCTTCAAAAAGTTTCATTAAATCTCTTACGTGCTTCTCTTTATCTTCAGGAGTTTTTGCATTGTCTATGAAATTATTCAATGTTGGCTCCCCTAACAAATAGATTGCAGCATTTTGAGATGGACAATTCTTTCTTAAATATTGCAAATGTTCATGTGCTTCTACATAATTTTTAGATTTTGCTAATTCTACAAAAATTGAAAGTCTATCTGCACAATCTGCAGGTTGAGCATTCGAATTTAAAAATCCAAATAAAATTGCGATTAAAAATGTCAATTTAGTTTTCATGATGTTTAATTTCACTGTTAATTATATTTACTTTTCACAAACCATTTATCACTTAACGATAAACTAATTAATACATTAAAATAGTTCTCTCTAATTAGATTTGCTTTGTTTGTTCCTCTTGAACCGTATTCAAATCCTATGTTAATATTAGACAATGTTCCGGTCAATGGTAGTCCTAAACCAAAATTTATGCCATAATCTTTTATCTCTTCATTATTTATGACCATTCCTGTGTTTTCAAAATTCATTCCGGCTCTGTAAGTAACTCTATTCCAGTAGTTACTATATGATAATTGTTTGGGAATATAAAATCCGCCTACGCCAACTTTTGTTCCGTTTTTATAAGTAACATTGTTAATATCTTCAAATCTGTTACCAAAATCACTAGATTGTGTAAATGTAAGTTGTGTGCCAACCGCAAGTTTTCTCATATTACCAAATCCTAATCCGAGAGACAATTTACTTGGATTAGTCAATTTATTTGTAGAAACAAACTCATCTTCTGATTCATTAACTGATAAATTAGTGAGGTTAACTGTAGAAATCAGTGTAGAATTTTCAACTGTAAACTTACTCTCAGGAGAATAGGTTAATGACGTGAAAATTGAATTTTTTTCTGTAATTTTTTTGTTGTACATCAAACCAAGGTTTGTAGAAAAACCCGTAACCCTTGAATTATTCAATTCTCTTGTCCCAAACTGAATTCCGGTAATATATTCTAACGAACTTGTTTCTATAGTACCAAAATGATAATTAATGTCTAATCCTAAAGACAATTCAGATGTGAGACGATAACCATATCCAAAAAATAATCTACTCACTCCACCACTCCCAGTTGCAATTTTATTTCTAAAAAAACCTTCCTCATCCGTAAAGGTGTTTCTAATCTTATATCCCACTGAAGAATAAGGCATTAATCCAAACGCTGCAGTTGATTTTCCTAAAGGAATTCCAACGGCTAAGTAGTCTAATGAAGTCCTTTGAGCTTTTTCTTTTTCATTCTGAGATTGCAAAGTCGTATAATTTTGACTTCCTGAAACTGTAAATGAAGTAGTTTTTAGGTTAGCATAAGAAGCTGGATTTAAAAAATTTATTTGTAATGAATCTTTAAATACGGCTACGCCTCCCATGGTTCTGTTTTCAACAGCACCTTTAAATTTAAACTCTCCAATTCCGTAAAAAGAATAGGGTGAAGCAGTATTATCTTGAGCAACAGAAATAAACGTCACCAGTAAACTTAAAGAGACAACTATGTTCTTAATCATTTGTGTTTGTATATTGATATAAATAGGCCAAACTTTCTAATAAAAAATTTGGATTGGCAAATATGGTACTTTTTAATCGTTTAGCCAAAAAAACTGCATCACCACCAGTTAAAATTATGGTAAAGTTTTTATTTTGTTTCTTAAAATCGGAAATGAAACCCTCCACCTCCTTGATTACACCATTCACAACACCAGAATGAATAGCAGATTGAGTAGAATTACCTATACTGTTTTTTGGCTCTTCAAAATTCAATAACGGTAATTTAGCAGTATAATTATGAAGCGATTCATACCGCAATTTGAATCCCGGTGAGATTGCCCCTCCCAAATAATTATCTTTTTCATCAATATAATCATAGGTTATACAAGTTCCGGCATCAATAACCAATCTGTTTTTATTTGGAAACTGTAATACTGCACCCGCAGCCAACACCATCCTATCTACACCAAGCGAGTGTGGAGTGCTATAACAATTAGTAAAAGGAAATTTATTTTTTGAGCTGAGATTGATAATTTTTATTTTTTCTTGAAACTTTAGCATTCCGGGATCAAAATCACCTACGGATGATATAAAAACTGTCTCAACTTTATATTTTGAAGAAAAATCTTCAACAACTTTTTGAATTTGTTTTTTGTCTGTAATTATTAACTCCAACAAGTTATACTGCTCAAAGACAGCTGTTTTAATTCTTGCATTCCCTATATCTATAACTAACAACATCGAAATAAGTTTATTTATCCAACTAAAGTATTGATTTTTTTTGATAATTGTTTTGGATAAAATAAAAATCGTTCTATATTTGCACCCGCATTAGCAACGGTACCTTAGCTCAGATGGTAGAGCAATGGACTGAAAATCCATGTGTCCCTGGTTCGATCCCTGGAGGTACCACATAAAAAAGCTGTCAGATTTGACAGCTTTTTTTGTATTATTTAATCAGACTTCTTATATCTCTTTTTTTTTCTTTGTTATTTTTTTGCTGATTGATCCCTATCTTTTATAATCTGATTTAATAATTCTTTCATTTTGATTTTTTGTTATAAAAACTGTAAACCTATTTCAGTATAAGACAAAGCATTAATACATCCTTCTGCTGCTAAGTCCTGACGAAAACTATATCCCATTATTTTCCTGGAATAAGCATCAGTAATTAAACTTAGATAGCCCCATTGATTGGTT
>JAUXNR010000656.1 GCA_030682755.1 Flavobacterium sp. | reverse complement strand
CACCAATCTTGAACTGGCAACCAAGCCAATCATGACAATAAAAAAACTGATTGTGTAAAGCAAATCCACTTCAAAGGCTAAACTAATGCCAATGATAAAGCAAGTTAAAGCACTTATTCCAATTAAATGAATGCTGATTTTTTTATCAAAATACAAAAAGAGTAACGCAAGCAGTGAGCTAATTATTCCTCCTAAGAAAAAGAAAAACAATTCCGGCACTTTATCATAAGTGATGCTTTTAAGAATTAAAACCAAAAGTAAACTGGCATTTAAAATCAAAGGTGTTTTTCGTTGTGATTTATTTTCAACCATAATGGAGTCAATCTTTCCGGTTGAAAGTAATAAGAAGAATATGGAAAGCGGCAACAACAACGTTAATAAAACAACTTGAATGGAATAGAGAAAAATCTCTTGCCAAACATAGAATTGCGAAGTGATACTAAAATAAAAAGCAGTAGCAAAAAAGGCCGTAAATAACGGGTGAAAAAGATATGAAAACAGGGGTAGTATTTTTTTAAAAACAACCACTTATATTTTTTTACGCATTCTGGCCACCGGAATATCAAGTTGTTCACGGTATTTTGCAATAGTTCTTCTTGCAATGGGATAGCCTTTTTCTTTTAAAATATCTGCTAACTGATCATCAGGTAATGGTTTTCTTTTATCTTCCTCCTCAATAACGTTTTGAAGGATTTTTTTAATTTCCAACGTTGACACATCTTCACCTTGATCATTTTTCATGGCTTCTGAGAAAAATTCTTTAATCAGTTTTGTGCCATAGGGCGTGTCAACATATTTGCTGTTTGCAACCCGAGAAACCGTAGAAATATCTAAACCAATTAAATCAGCAATATCCTTGAGAATCATTGGTTTTAGTTTTGTTTCATCACCTTCAAGGAAGTATTCTTCCTGATAATGCATGATGGCATTCATAGTAACATAAAGCGTTTCCTGACGTTGTCTGATGGCGTCAATAAACCATTTTGCAGAATCAAGCTTTTGTTTTATAAACTGAACAGCTTCTTTTTGAGCATTTGATTTCTCTCGCGAATCTTTATAGCCTTGAAGCATTTCCTGATAATCTTTAGACACGTGAAGCTCGGGAGCATTTCTGCCGTTTAATAAAAGTTCAAGTTCACCTTCATTGATTCGGATTGTAAAATCAGGAACAACATGCTCTATAATTTTATTATTTCCTGTAAAAGCACCACCCGGTTTCGGATTGAGTTTTTCAATTTCTTCAATGGTTTTCTTTAATAATTCTTTTGATATACCATATTTTTGAAGCAATTTATCATAGTGTTTTTTGGTAAATGCTTCAAATTGATTCTCAATGATATCTATCGCTAACGTGATTGATTCTGTTGGAGTTTTATGTTTTAATTGTAAGAGTAGACATTCTTGTAAATCTCTTGCTCCAACTCCTGCGGGCTCCAACTCGTGAATGATATGTAACACACGTTCAACGTTTGCTTCGTCGGTATAAATACCTTGTGTAAAGGCCAAATCATCAACAATATCTTGATAAGATCTTCGGATATAACCCATATCATCAATACTTCCTACTAAGAATTCAGCAATATCTTTATCATCATCAGATAAGATAAACGTGTTGAGTTGGTTTATTAAATCCTGATGAAACGTAACCGGAGCAGCAAAAGGCATTTCGCGATCGTCATCATCATCACTGTAATTGTTGGATTGTAATTTGTATTCGGGTGTTTCGTCGTTGCTTAAATATTCATCAATATTAATGTCTTCGGCATCAATACGGTCAAATTCATCTTCTTCATAATCGTCAAACTCATCTTTTTCGTAATCGTCTTCCAAATCACCTTCTTCTTTTCCGCCTTCTAATGCCGGATTTTCATTCATTTCTTCCTTGAGACGTTGTTCAAATGCCTGCGTAGGCAATTGAATTAACTTCATCAACTGGATTTGTTGTGGAGATAATTTTTGAGATAATTTGAATTGTAGATTTTGTTTTAACATTTTTTATTTATGTTTATTAGTGTAAGAGGTTAAAAGTTTAAAAGTTGAGTTAAATTAAATAACCAGATTTCTTTTAAACTTTTAAATTCTTAAACTTTTAACCAAGTTTATTAAAATTCTGCATTTTGTGGTGTTCTTGGAAACGGAATTACATCACGAATGTTTGTCATTCCGGTAACAAATAATACCAAACGTTCAAAGCCTAATCCGAAACCGGAATGCACTGCAGTTCCGAATTTTCGGGTATCTAAATACCACCATAATTCTTCTTCGTCAATGCCAAGAGCTTTCATTTTTTCAACTAAAACATCATGACGTTCTTCTCTTTGCGAACCGCCCACAATTTCACCTATTCCGGGGAATAAAATATCCATGGCTCTTACGGTTTTTCCATCTTCATTTAAACGCATGTAAAATGCTTTTATTTTTGCCGGATAATCAAACAAAATTACCGGACATTTGAAGTGTTTTTCAACCAAAAAGCGTTCGTGTTCACTTTGTAAATCAGCACCCCATTCGTCAATTAAATATTGGAATTTCTTGTTTTTATTTGGTTTAGAATTACGTAAAATGTCTATAGCTTCTGTGTAAGTTACTCTTTTAAAATTGTTTTCCATTACGAAATTCAATTTTTCCATTAAACTCATTTCACTTCGCTCATTTTGAGGTTTTGATTTTTCTTCATCCAACAACCTACCTTCTAAAAATTTAAGATCATCAGCACATTTGTCAACCGTATATTTGATGACATATTTAATAAAATCTTCGGCCAAATCCATGTTGGCATCCAAATCATTAAAGGCAACTTCCGGTTCAATCATCCAAAATTCTGCCAAGTGACGTGATGTGTTGGAGTTTTCTGCTCTAAACGTTGGACCAAAAGTATACACTTGACCTAAAGCCATGGCATAGGTTTCTGCTTCCAATTGACCTGAAACGGTTAGGTTGGTTTCCTTTCCAAAAAAGTCTTCTTTATAATTTACTTTTCCTTCTTCAGTACGCGGTGTTTTGTCAAAAGGTAAAGCGGTTACTTTAAACATTTCGCCAGCACCTTCTGCATCAGACCCAGTAATAATTGGCGTATTTACGTAGAAAAATCCTCGCTCTTGAAAATACTGATGTACTGCAAATGATAAAGTAGATCGTACTCTCATGATGGCTCCAAATGCATTGGTTCTAACACGAAGATGGGCATTTTCTCTTAGAAATTCTAAGGAATGTTTTTTGGGTTGCATCGGATATTTTTCAGCATCCGAATCACCTAAAATTTCCAATTGCAAAACTTGAATCTCATATTTTTGACCGGCACCTTTACTTTCAACTAAATTTCCGGAAATAGATAAGGCAGCACCTGTTGTAATTCTTTTTAAGATGTTTTCAGGCGTGTTTTCAAAATCTACTACACATTGAATGTTGTGAAGGGTAGAACCGTCATTTAAAGCAATAAATTGGTTGTTTCTGAATGTTCTTACCCAACCTTTAACGTTAATGTCGTTAAGGATAGTTGTGGCGTTTAATAATTCTTTTACTTTTTTGTTGTTTTTCATTTTCATTTCTATTTCTGAATACAAATATACTTGAATGTATTTTTTTATTAATTATTGATTTCGTCTTTTTCGTCACTTTCTTCCACAAGAATGTCAATTTTTGGTTCAATAAAGGCTTGTTCGTTTGCAATTGTTTTTTCTAATGACAGTAATAATGCCGGTAATAATAACAGATTGGATAACATTGCAAATAATAAAGTGGCAGATACCAATCCTCCCAAAGCAACAGTTCCGCCAAAACTGGAAATCATAAATACAGAAAAACCAAAGAATAAAACAATTGAAGTATAAAACATACTAACACCTGTTTCTCGTAAAGCATTAAATACCGATTTTCTGATTTTCCAATTGTTTGCTTTCAATTCTTGTCTGTATTTGGCCAAAAAGTGAATGGTGTCGTCAACAGAAATTCCAAAAGCAATACTAAACACCAATATGGTTGAAGGTTTTATGGGAACTCCCAAATAACCCATCATTCCGGCAGTGATTAACAACGGTAAAATGTTTGGCAATAACGAAACCAAAATCATTTTAAACGAGCGGAATAAATACGCCATAAATAAGGATATCAAAAATATGGCAAAAAGCAATGATAATACTAAATTGTCAACAAGATATGTGGTTCCTTTTTGAAAAACCAAAGCCTTTCCGGTTAACGTAACTTTGAACTGATCAGGAGGAAATACTTTGTTTATTTTATCCCATAATTTTTCCTCTATTTTTATCATTTTATCAGTTCCAATATCTTTCATGAAAGTGGTAATTCTGGCATATTGACCGGTGCTGTCCACATAGCTTTTCATTAAATTTTCTTTACCGCCTTTGGTCGCATTTTTTGCATAGGTCATGATAAAACCTTGTTCTTGAGCCGTTGGAAGTTCATAATATTCCGGATTATCATTATAATAGGTTTGTTTGGAATATTTAACCAAGTTGACAATGGATGATGGTTTTGATAATTCGGGAATTTCATTTATGGTTTCCTGAAGTTCATCCATTTTTCGTAAGGTTGATAATTTCATAACACCTTTTTTCCGTTTGGTGTCAATCATGATTTCAAGTGGCATTACGCCGTCAAATTCATTCTCAAAAAACACAATGTCTCTAAAAAAATCAGTCTTTTTGGGCATGTCTTCAATTAAACTACCCGAAATTCGTATTTGATAAATACCAATAATGCTGACAACTAAAAGCACAACAGCTGTAATATATATTGAAATACTTTTTTCTTTAACGGTGCTTTCAATCCAATTTACAAAAGTTTTGGTATAGGTTTTATTTAAATGATTTAAATGTTTTTCCTTTGGCAAAGGCATAAAACTGTAAATGATTGGAATCACTAACAAACATAAAATAAACAACAAAATGATGTTTAAGGATGCAACAATACCAAACTCAGTTAACAATTCACTATCTGTAATAATGAATGTGGCAAACCCGGCAGCGGTGGTAAGATTGGTCATCAACGTTGCATTTCCTACTTTTGAAATGACACGCTGTAAAGATTTTGCTTGATTACCGTGATTCTTTACTTCCTGTTGGTATTTGTTGATAAGAAAGATACAGTTCGGAATTCCGATAACAATAATTAAAGGCGGAATGATTGCCGTTAATACCGTTATTTCAAATCCTAACAATCCGAGTGTTCCAAAGGCCCACATCACTCCAATAATTACAACACACATTGAAATAAATGTAGCTCTGTAACTTCTGAAAAAGAAAAAGAAAATTAGGGATGTGATTAATAAAGCCGCAAGCACAAACAAGCCAATTTCATCAATGATGTTTTGAGAATTCAACGTTCGTATGTAAGGCATTCCGGAAACCCGAAGGTCAATGCCGGTTTGTTCTTCAAATAATTTTATTTCCGGAAGTAAAACATCGTCAATAAATGTTTTTCGAGCTTGAGTATTTACAATTTTTTTATCAATATATATTGCCGACCGAATAGTGCCCGTTTCTTTATTATAGAGTAAGCTTTCATAAAAAACCAGTTTGTCAAACAGTTCGTTTTTTATTTCAGCCAGATATGCATCATTTTTAACTTTATTCGGATTAAAAAGCGGAACAAGTTCAAAGCTTTCGTCTTTTAGATTTTTTTGTAGTTTTTGAAGGGTTTCAACAGAAATAACAAATTCAATTGCTTTGTTGGTTCTGAATTTTTCCATCATTTTTGACCAAGCTTCAAATGATTTAGTGGTAAAAAAAGTGGAATCTTGAACACCAATTACAATCAAATTTCCTTCTTCTCCAAATTTATCCAGAAAGTGTTTGTATT
>JAUXNR010000651.1 GCA_030682755.1 Flavobacterium sp. | reverse complement strand
GTCACCAAAAATTGACAGAGGAAACACCTTCTCCGTTTATGACAGATGAACTGCGAAACAAAATGGGTGAAGCAGCTGTAAAAGCTGCTGAATTTATAAAATATGAAGGAGCCGGAACAGTTGAATTTTTAGTGGATAAGCATAGAAATTTCTATTTTATGGAAATGAATACGCGTATTCAAGTTGAACATCCCATCACGGAACAAGTGGTAGATTATGATTTGATTAGAGAGCAAATTCTTGTTGCGGCAGGTGTGCCAATATCAGGTAAAAATTATTTCCCGCAACTTCATTCTATCGAATGTAGAATTAATGCTGAAGATCCGTATAATGACTTCAGGCCATCACCCGGAAAAATTACGGTTTTACATGCACCCGGAGGTCATGGCGTGCGTTTAGATACTCACGTGTATGCGGGTTATACAATTCCGCCAAATTACGATTCCATGATTGCTAAGTTAATCACAACGGCTCAAACCAGAGAAGAAGCCATCAACAAAATGAAACGAGCGTTGGATGAGTTTTATATTGAAGGAATTAAGACCACCATTCCGTTTCACCGCCAATTGATGGACGAACCGGATTATGTGGCCGGAAATTATACCACAAAATTTATGGAGAGTTTTAAAATGAACGATCCGGAATAGATAGAAAATCCCAAGTGTGAGCTTGGGATTTTTTTATTGAATCTTAAGAAAAGGGTTATAATTTAAATCATAACCTATCCAATAGGTTGCTAAATGATGAGATTTACTTTCGTCTACGTAAATATGAATTTGGTAACCCTCCCATAAATTTCTAGACCAAACAAGTTCATCTGTTTGAATGAAATAATCATACCACTTTCTCACTCCTAATTTGGTAGGATTGAGCTTGTTTGTATTGAGTGCTTTAAGAATTTTGGTTTGGAGGTTATTCATAAAATATTAATTTGAATAGTCAAAAAATAAATGTTTTAAATTTCTGTGTGGATGAAATGATTCGTAAATTTTATGATTATTGATTAATAGTTGTGTAAAATCAATTTTTTCAGAATTGCATTTTTGTAATACAATTTTAGTGTTTATTTTCGACAACAAATCTTCTAATTTACCATTTACGATGTAGCCTAACATACAACCGTTTTTATCTTTAAAATGACCCGTTAAAAAACGATCTATTCCTTTGGTTATATATTCTGTTTGTTGTTGTGATGCATTTACTTTGTTTCCATTTGTTTTTTCCCATTCAGATGAAGAGATGTTTTTAGCCTCAATACTGTAATCTAGTCTTATTTTTTGCCAAATATTATGAAATCTAATGTCTATTGGATTTGCTTCTTTAGAAGATTTTAAACCATTGTCTATTTCATTATCTTCTAGTTCTTCTTCTTTGGTTATTATCAAATCATATTTTAAAGCAATTTCACAATTTTTCATTAAACTTACTAAATGTGAGGAGAATGTTTTTTCCTCCCAAGAAGAATTTACTTTGTTCAATTTCTTTGAATTACTGTATGATTTGATTAAAACCTCAAGACATTTTAATTCAAAGCTTGAATTTATTGATTTTATTAGAAATATACTTTTAGCCATTACCTTTTGCTATTTCAATTAGTAATGTTCTATAATCTTCCATTGCAGCAGTTTCACTCCAAAATCTTCTTTGATTGGGTTTTATTATGTAAACATCATTGTTATCATAATAATTCAGTTTCTTTCTAAAATAAAGATTTTGTGTTTCTTCCTTCCAAAGTTTTTCATCTATTTTTTTAAGTTCATGATAAATATTTTCATTTGACAGAATACTTTCTTTTTGTTGATTTCCAAAGGACAATTTGACTAAGTATAAAGGACAATTTCTATCAATAGAATAATGAGTCGCTGAAACTTTTAAATCAACATCGTCAAGCCATTCATTTAGTTCTGTTGTTACTCTTTTGATGTAATGACTAATTTCTAAAACAGGCTTTACAGCATCTGATTTTTGTTGTTTTTCAAATAAATCTAAACTATAATCTAAAGTGTCTTGAATGATAATTTGCTCATCGTCTGTTAACTTTAAAATATCATTATAAATGATTTGGTCAATTTGCTTTTCTAAATAAGTGATATCTTGATTTAATTCGTTTGATTTTTTAATTGTTATAATTTCATCAACTATTGAGGAAAGTTTCTTTGCCGCTTTTTTTTCTTTAAACAAATATGGAAGAAAAAGAAATTCATTTGACATTATTTGCTCTCTTTCAATTCCCCAAGAAGATGAAATTAAAAATAAAAAATATGTTGCAAATCTTGAGTTGATTAGAGATAAAACGGATTTTTTATCAACTTCTGATGCATTATTTATTATATATGCACCACTCATACAATAAGCTTTGTGGGTAATTAATGATGCGGTAATTAACTTGTCTTTTTGCCCTTTTTTTATAGCTACATATGGAGGTGTAAATAATTGATGATCTATATTTCTATAATATTTATTGTTAGGTTTAATAGCATCTTCTTGTGTATAATACTTTGCTATGTCGCTAGTTTTAACAATGAAGTCAGGAATAAAGTCCAATTTTTGTTTGTCTCCATTTAATCCAGTTTTATAGTCAATACTATTTTGTTTAAAGTATTGATCAAGTTTAATATAGTTTCTATCTATTTTTTCAATCAACTCAAAATCAAAATAGCTCCCCCACATTGCTAACTTCCAAATTTTAGTGTCAGGCTTCTCACATTCAGTTCTTGGTAGGTGCTTTTCATCAGATGAATCTATTATTATTCCCTCTAAAACATCATTTTTAATGTAAGTTTTAGGTGCGAAATATGTAATTGTTTCTTTTGATGTTTTAGGTTTTTCCTTTTGATAAAACACGATACTAATAGGTCCAATTGCAGAGCCAAAAAGTTGACCCCCATATTCTTCTGATATATTTCTTAAGATGGAAAAGTTATAAATTTTTTCTACATAATTTTCAAATAACCATTTTCTGAAATTTTGATATGTTCCACCTGTATTGGTCAAAACTTTACTGTTGAAAATTAAAGCTATTTCCCCCTTTGGTGAAAACGTGATTGCTTTGTGTAGAAAAGGCAAAACCATTTCTTTCGGAAATTTTTCTTTATCACAATAGTCTCTGATGCTTTTTTGATTTCCTTCGATATCATTCTCTTTAGAAAGCAATTCTCCAAAAGGCGGGTTTCCTACAATCAAATCAAAATTTTGTAATCCTTCTATATTAGATAAATCAGAAATAGTATCTCTCTTAAAAAGATTACTACCTTGTTCTTTTAAACTTTCGTCTTCTGGGTCGTTAATTAAATATGGAAACTTTATCGTGCCATTCCACCAACCTGTTTTTGGATCTAAATTATCTAACAAAGCTAAATATAAACTGAACGCAGCAACTTTTATAGACTTTCCATCCAACTCAATTCCAAAAACATTGTGTCGAAGAATGTCTACTAAAATATTAAAGTTATTAAGCGTTGAAGTGTGCTTATTTTCATAACGCTTTACTAATCTTTTAAAGCTTTGAACCAAAAAAATTCCAGAGCCACAACTAGGATCTAATGTTTTTACATTATAATTTGATTCATTATTTCTGACTGGTAACTTTTCATTAAGTATTAACTCAACCAATGAAGGTGGTGTATAAAAAGTTCCTGTATTTTTTTTCTCTTTCTTATCTAATTCAAATAGAAAATTCTCATAGATTTCACTTAATAATTCAATTCTGATTATACTAAAATCAAATAATTTCCAATTAAATAGTTTGGGCTGATATTCATCTATATTACCATCAAAAAAACACTTTCCTATTAATGATAAATGTTCCTTTGTAATAAAATCTTTTTCGTTTTGTTCAAAATTAAATAAACTTCCATTAAAGTCATCTGATAGTTTTTCGAACAGATTATAGGTTGCTTCAATATCCTCTAAAATATCAAAAAAAGAAGTTGCTTCAGGTAAAAATGATTGATATAAATCAACAGATGTTGCTTTTCTGTCTTCTAAATAGAACAAAAACAAAGAACGCATTATTAATTTATGAATAATAAATTTGTTTTTAAGTCCTTTTCTATCTAATGCATTAGCAACATTGATAAGACTTTGAATTAAAAATTTATCTACTCTTTTTTGAAGATTTATCTTTTTTCTAATTTCTATTGCTTCATCTGATGACCAGATAAATCCGGTGTCTATTGCAATTCTAGAAAAGACAATGTTTAGTTTTTGTAGTTTTTGGGTATCTGTTTCTTTACAAGAATAAAGTTCTACTTCTTTTAATTTTGATGTAAATTCATTTTCTTTAATAGTCGAATTATCATAGCTGAAAGGTTTTTCAGAACAATTGTAAATTCTGATTTCTGTTTTGGTATAAACATATAAGAATAGAACTTTTTGGAAATTCCAACATATTTTTTGTATTTCGGCAATTTGTTTTAAAGTATCAAAATCGAATGAATCAACTTCTTTTAAAAAAAGAACAGGTTGATTTTCGTTGCCATATACATTAATAATACCGTGTTTATTTTTATCAAACAAATTATTAATATCAAATGCTTTGCAATCTTCTGCAAAATTTAAAATATCTAATTGATTAATAATTGAGTTTAACATTTTATTCCCCTTTTTACAAAAATATAATAAAAAAGAAGTCTTATCTCAAGTTGTTAAATTTTATTTTCAGTTTAATATTAACATATCAAACATCTCATAAAAAAATCACGACTTGTCAAACTCATCAAGTTTTTAGAGGAACTATGCTGTGGCTAAAGTTCAAGTAGGAGTAACAACTAATAAAGCTAATTTTAAGTGGTATAAAGAGTACAAATTAAAAAATTTATTATACAATCCTAACTGTGTAATGTGATTTTAATTTGGGTAAAATATACACAATTTAGCAAAAATTAAAAATATCTATGTATTTGTAAATCAATATTTTAAATTATGGGCACGTGACTTGCTTGGGTTTTGGTGTAAATTCTTATTGAACAAAGTTTCAATTGTTGAATTTCATAAATAATTAAAGAATGTCAACTACCAAATTAAAATAAAAATGGAAAGCCAAAATTTAAATTCAACCCAATCTTACTCTTCTCAAAAAGAGAAAGGAATTCATGATCAAAACTTATACAGCTTTATTTTACCTGTTTACAGCAAATCTTTACACCAGATTGTTTCCATTGGATATTTTAAGATTCAGGATTATATAAGCAACTTGTTTTCGAAAACCAATCAGCCTAAAGTTGGTTCACTAAATGGGGTTGTATTAATCAGTACATTTTTAGTTATGATTGGTGCGGCTTTTTTGGTATATGAATTACAACCAAGTTTTGAACAGTTCAATTTAGAACGAATGAATTCTACTTTTGGCATGGCTTTTTTAGTATTGTCAATCACTCTGGTGGCTTATAAAATTTGCTTTTTTCTATTTAAAGTTTACTTATATTTTCGGTATAAATCCATTGAATCGGTTTCAGATGAAGAATTACCAACGTGTACGATAATTGTTCCAGCATATAATGAGGGAAAATTGGTTTGGGAAACATTAAAAAGCATTGCAAATAGCGATTATCCTGCGGAAAAACTACAATTATTAGCGATTGATGACGGAAGTAAAGATGACACTTGGTATTGGATGCAACAAGCCAAATTGCTATTGGGTGATCGATTAACAATTTTTCAACAGCCTGAAAATAAAGGAAAACGTCATGCTCTTTACCGTGGCTTCAATCTTGGAACCGGTGATGTTTTTGTAACCATTGATAGTGATTCCATTGTGAAAAAAGATACCTTACGAAATTTGGTAAGTCCATTTGTAACGAATGAAAATTGTGGGGCTGTTGCCGGAAATGTTAGGGTTTTGAATAATGAAAAAGCCATGTTGCCTAAAATGCTAAACGTGAGTTTTGTGATGAGTTTTGAATTTGTTCGTGCCGCAGAAAGCATGTTGGGTTCTGTGCTTTGTACTCCGGGAGCTTTAGCGGCTTACAGAAGAGACGCGGTTTTTAATTGCCTGCCGGAATGGATTAACCAAACCTTTATGGGTCAGCCTTCAGATATTGGTGAAGACCGAGCCATGACAAACATGATTTTAAAACAAGGACACCATGTTTTATTCCAGAGAAATGCACATGTGTTAACAAATGTACCAGAACAATATAAAGGTTTATATAAAATGTTTATCCGTTGGGGTAGAAGTAATGTTCGTGAAAACATCATGATGGCTAAATATGTTTTTTCTAATTTTAGAAAAGAATCAAAAGCCGGAGCAAGACTTTTATTCCTAAATCAATCACTGAATATCATCATGACCTATCCGTTTTTGTTGTTCATGTTGTTTTTCGTCGTGACACATCCGATATTGTTTTTAAGTTCAACATTAGCGAGTATTTTAATTATATCGTCTTTTCCGGTGTTGTTTTATGCAAAAAGATACAACTTATCTGAATCCATTTGGGCTTATACTTACAGTATTTTATACACCTTTGGCCTTTTTTGGATAACACCATATGCCATTGCCACAGCGGCTAAAAGTGGTTGGTTGACCAGAGATTTGCCAATAAAATAATTCAAATTAGGCATCCATTTTTATTGCTTATTGAATAATTAAAATTTTGTTTATTATGTATTTTGAGATAAATTTTCAAATTAAATTTATCCGCATTAAAAGAGGTCTCGGGGTGACCTCTTTTTTTATTTAAACAATTTTTAAGAAAAATATCAATAGAATCACTTATTTTAGCTAAAACCTAAGCTCAACGAATGAAGAAGATTTTATTGATAGAAGATGATATTGCCTTTTGTAAAATGGTGAGTAATTTTCTCTCTAGGAATAGTTATGTAGTATCAACCGCTTATTCTGCTTCAGAAGCAAAAAATGTTGTAAAAGAATCTGATTTTGATTTAATTATGTGTGATTTGCGTTTGCCGGATAGCGACGGAATTGAACTAATGAGCGAATTAAAATCAAACTCCCCCGATATTCCTGTGGTATTGATGACAGGTTATGCTGATGTAAGTACAGCAGTGAAAGCAATGAAAAAAGGAGCTTCAGATTATATTTCTAAACCGTTTGTTCCGGAAGAAGTTTTGTTGGTTTTGTCAAATGCATTGTCTAAAAAAGAAGAAAATTCTACTTCATTAAAAACAACAACTCAAAAAAAAGCAGTTACCACTTCAGATTTTGTAGTTGGAATCAGTGCTGTTTCAAAAGAGATGAACAGCCACATTCAATTGGTGAGTCCTACAAATTTATCGGTCTTAATTATTGGTGACAGTGGAACTGGGAAAGAAGTTGTGGCCAAAGAAATTCATAAACTCAGTCATCGAAATGCGGCTCCTTTTATTGCCGTAGATTGCGGTGCTATCCCGAAAGAATTGGCTACCAGTGAATTTTTTGGTCATTTAAAAGGTTCATTTACCGGAGCAGTGACAGACAAAATAGGTCATTTTGAATCGGCTAATGGTGGGACTTTATTTTTGGATGAAGTGGGAAATTTATCTTATGAAAATCAAATTCAGTTATTGCGTGCTTTGCAGGAACGAAAAATTAAAAAGATTGGAAGTAGCACAGAAGTTGATGTTGACATCCGCGTAATAGCAGCTACAAACGAAGACTTAAAAGAAGCGGTTAAAAATGGAACTTTCCGAGAGGATTTATACCACAGATTAAATGAATTCTCCATCGTTGTGCCAACTTTAAACGAACGGAAGCAAGACTTGTTAATGTATGCCGATTTCTTTCTGGAAAAAGCCAATGAGCAATTGAATAAAAATGTTTTAGGGTTTTCTCCGGAAGTAATTCGGATTTTTCAAGCCTATTCATGGCCCGGAAATTTAAGAGAATTACAAAATATCATAAGACGTTCAACTTTGTTAACACAAGGAAGTTTAATTGAAAAAGAAGTAATTCCACCTGACTTTTTTGAAGAAGAGAACCAATCTAAATCAGTTTTTTCAAAATCCAGTAACGAGAAAGAAATGATTATTAAAGCTCTTCATTTGTGTAACGGAAATAAATCTGAAGCGGCAAAAATGCTTGAAATAAACAGAAAAACGTTGTACAATAAATTAAAATTATACCAATTAGAGGAGTAATTCTTTTTGTAAAAGAGCAACTAATTGTGTTGATTTTTCCTTTGCATCAATAAAAATTGTTTTCATTTCATCTGTCGATAAAAGAAATTTTTCACATTCTTCCAATTGTTGAAGTGATGGAACAATTTCTTTTGCTTCCAATTGATTCATCATAGGAATCATTCGGTGCGAAATAGCAGCTATTGTTTTTTTATCATTCGCATCAATTGCTTCTTCAACAACAGTTAGATTTGACAGTGTATTTTCTATAAATGCTTTTAAAACTTCTTTTATTGCGTCAGCATCATCATCTAACATGGTTCTTAAGTTTTTCAGATTGTATTCTTTTGTGACTATTTCAGTTTCTTTTTCGGAATCTGCCTTAACAACAATATTTACTTTTAACACATTGCTCAAAACACGCAATAGCTCCGCAGATTGATATGGTTTGTGTAATACAGCAGCAAAACCTTTTTCAGTATAAATGTGTTTTTCCAAGTCTCTTTGACCGGTAATGGCTATAACCGGAATTTGTTTTGGAATTTGATGAATCAATTCAAAACCACTCATTTTTGGCATTTGAATATCAGTAATAACGGCATCAAAAGTTTCGGTTTTTAATGTTGCAATGAGTTTATCAGGATCTTCAAAAGGGCTAACGTTGAAATGGTAAATCTTTAAAAATTCTGTAGTCAGTTGCAAAAGTGAACTATCATCATCAACTACAGCAATAGAAAATTTTTCGTCAGAAAAAACGGGAGTCTCTTTTTTTGTTTCAATCATTTTGGTAGGTAATGTCAACGTAAAAGTACTTCCTTTGTTTACTTCGCTTGTAACGGTTAAATTTCCATGTAAAATTTCAGCTAATTTTTTGCAGATGGTTAATCCTAATCCGGTTCCTCCATATTTTTTTTCAATGGATTTGTCGGCTTGTGTAAATTCATTAAAAATTAAATTTAATTTGCTGTCTTCTATTCCAATGCCGCTGTCTTGAACCTCAATGGTTAATTGATTTTGATTGTAAGTTGCCGTGATTTTTATAAACCCTTTTTCGGTAAATTTATAGGCGTTACCGATGAGGTTGCTCAAAATTTGTCTGAAGCGTAAGGCATCGTTTTCTATTGATAAATTGGCAATTGCATCTAATTCAAATTGTAATGAAATGGGTTTAGACTGGTATAAAGATTGGATGCTTTCTGCCACTTCAATAATCAATTTGTCTAATTCAAAAACCGTGTTTTCCAATTGAATTTTACCGGCTTCAATTTTAGAAAAATCCAATAAATCATTCACCAATTGGTTAATGTAAATGGAAGAGCTTTTAATGTTTGAGAGATAATATTCCTGTTTTTCAGAAACACCGCCAAGGCTGATTAATTCGCTGAATCCCTGAATGGTATTTAATGGCGTTTTTAAATCATGACTTACTGTTGCAATCAATTGTTCTCTTGCAGTTAAAAGTGATTCTGTTTTCTTTTTTTCAATTTCCAATTGTTTTCTATAGCGTTGATTTTTAAGAAAGTCGCTCGTAATTAATAGAAAAAACAAACCTGTCATTACTAATCCAATAATTGATGCAGTAGTTAAAATAGATACCGTTTTTTGTTGGGCTTTTTCTCTGGATAAATTGTTTAAATTGGCTTTTTTGATAACGTCTGATTCAAATTCAACTAGGATTTCATTCAGTTTTTGCGAAATAAACAAATCCTTTCTGAGCAGTTCAATTTCTTTGTTTTTTTGAGAAGCTGTCTTCGCTTGATTGTTTGAACGAACATTTTCCAAGATTTTTTTTGAAGAAACCAAAATGGAGTCAATTTCTTTATCAGTCAAAGTGCTTGCGGATTCTTTAGGTACATTTTCGTTGAGATAATCTACATATTCTTGATAAACTCTTCGCTCGTAAGCTGTAAGTTTTGACGGATCAATGTTTAAGCTTTCCAGTGTGATTTTACCCATAGATTCTTCTATTCGGGTTAAATCACTCAATGCATTTTCTATCGGGAAATAAGTGTTTTGTGATTTATTGATTTTTTTTAATTCGTCAATGTTTGAAACCTTTTGTTGAAGAATAATTATTAAACTGTCCAAGAGGTGAACTTGTTTTTCATTATCAATTTTTTGTTTGAAGGAATCAATTTCCGTGATTAAAAGTATGTTTTCTTTGCCATACAATTCAAAATCATTTTCTAGATTGGTTTGAATGGCAACCCGTCCCAGATTATCAACATCATAAATTTTAGAAATTAAAGTTCCTAAACGAATGAGTTTTTGATTTTCTTCAATCGATTGATTTTCATAATTTGAAAAGAGTTTGTTTTCTTTTAGCAACATGAATCCCACTGCAATCACTAAGGTAGCAATGAGCAAATAACTTACAAAGACTTTGAGTGGAATAAAACTTGATTTTGCAGCCATTCTCAAAGATAAAAATAATGAAGTGTTTATTTCTTTAGGATTTGTTAAAAATGAAAAATCCCGAATTGCTTCGGGATTAATTTTATAAAGTTTCTTTCAACCATCCAAAAAATTCTCTTTGCCAAACTATTGCATTTTGAGGTTTAAGAACCCAGTGGTTTTCTTCTGGGAAAAGTATAAATCGGCTTTTGATTCCTTGCAATTGTGCCGCTTGAAACGCTTCTTGTCCTTGACCAATTGGTACGCGATAATCTTTTCCACCTTGAATTACTAAAATAGGAGTGTCCCATTTGTTCACCATCGTAATCGGATTAAATTGGCTATACGATTTTTGTGCCGCTGCATTGTCCTTTTCCCAATAAGCACCACCAATATCCCAGTTGGTGAAGAAAACTTCCTCGGTAGTTCCATACATGCTTTCAAATTTGAAAACAC
>JAUXNR010000643.1 GCA_030682755.1 Flavobacterium sp. | reverse complement strand
TTGTTTTTGATTCCGTTTGTTGGTTTTCGATAACTTCAGTTTTGTTTTCAATTGGTTCAGGTTCGTTTTTATCTTGAATTGCGATTACTCCAAAAATCAAAAATCCGATTAGGAATATTGCACTAATCGAAGCAAGGATTAATAATATTTTCAGGCCTTTTTTCAAATGTTGCACAACTCATTTATCTACAAAACAAACCTCTCCGTATATACACCAAAAATCATGTGAATAAGCTAAGATTTATCTCGCTTCATTGATTAACTCAAATATACTATTTTTTTATACAATCATCAAAAGGACTTTCTATTTGTTGAATACTTTTCCTAATCGCATGTGTGTAGATTTCGGTCGCTTTACTAGTGCTGTGCCCCAATATTACTTGAATGTAATCCATACTCTTAAACCCTTAACCCCATAAACCTTTAAACTCCAAAAAAACTTTCCCTATATTTGACCCACCAAACCAAACAACCCGCAACCTGCAACCATGCTCCTCCATTTCAAACAAAACATAACCAACATCCCTTTACCCGAAACATTCACGTTTCCGTTTTATTATGAACCACATGAACTAAGCAAAATAGCGGCGTCTGAACTACAACATTACTTGCAAACCCAAACTGATTTTAACCACAACTTCGGGCTCAACAAAGACCAAGATGGATTAGTTATTGGGAAAATGTTTGGCGTATTAGTTGTACAAAACAAAAACAACCAAATAGGTTACCTCGCTGCCTTTTCGGGTAAACTGGCAGACAGTAATACCCATAAAGTATTTGTACCCCCCGTATTTGATATGCTTCAACAAGACGGCTTTTTTAAACAAGAAGAAAAGCTGCTCAATACCTATAACCGTAAAATTGAAGTCCTTGAAAAAGATCCCAAATACAAAGCAGCCCTTGACCAACTCAACGCCACAACCCTAGCCGCCCAAACCGACATTGAAGCCCAAAAACAACAGATTAAAACCAACAAACAAAACAGAGATACTCGTCGTCAAGAGGCCTTGGAAACACTTACCGCCGAAGTATATAAAACATTTGAAAAAAACCTAAGCAAAGAAAGCCAACAAGAAAGCATCAAACTCAAAATGATGCAACACTACTGGAAAGAACAACTAACGCTTATCACCAACACCGTACAAGCTTATACAGACCAAATCAATACATTAAAAGAAGAACGCAAACAAAAATCAGCCGCCTTACAACAAAAACTGTTTCAACAGTATGCGTTTTTAAACCAATACGGAATCACCAAAAGCTTGGGCACCATCTTTGAAGGCAATCCACCCGCAAGTGCCGGAGAATGTGCCGCTCCAAAACTCTTGCATTATGCCTTCCAACACCAATTAAAACCCATTGCACTGGCAGAATTCTGGTGGGGGCAATCACCCAAATCAGAAGTCCGCAAACACGGCCACTTTTATCCGGCTTGCACGGGAAAGTGCAAACCCATTTTGGCTCACATGTTGGAAGGCATTAAAATGGATGACAATCCCTTACACATAAATCCGGCATTGGGAAAAGACATTTCCATCGTTTATGAAGACGAATATCTTGCAGTAATCAATAAACCGGCAGAGTTTCTCTCCGTACCCGGCAAGACAATTACCGATTCGGTATATCATCGAATCAAAACCCGCTATCCGGAAGCCACAGGACCATTGATTGTGCATCGCTTAGACATGTCTACCTCCGGTTTGTTATTGATTTCCAAGAGCAGTGCACTATACCTGCAGTTGCAATCACAATTCATCAAGCGAACCATCAAAAAGCGATATGTAGCCTTACTGGAAGGCACAATTAAACAACCTTGCGGAAGTATCGAGTTGCCACTCCGAGTAGATTTAGACAACCGCCCCAACCAATTGGTTTGTTATACGTACGGCAAACCCGCAGTTACAAAATGGGAAGTTATTGAACACCGTGACAATCAAACCTTGGTGTACTTTTATCCAATTACAGGCAGAACCCACCAACTTCGGGTGCATGCTGCCCATCCCGATGGCTTGAATGCTCCAATTGTGGGCGATGACCTTTATGGTACCAAAGCAAACCGCCTTCACCTTCATGCAGAACAACTCTGCTTCATCCACCCTATTTTGAAAAAAGAAATAATTGTTCAAGTTGAGGAAATGTTTAAGTAATACTTAAAAAGGGTACCATAAGCATGGCTTTACCTTGGCTTTGGTATGGCTTTGGTATGGCTATTATAGGACAAGACATTTCATTTTCAAGATAAAATTCAAAACAAACTATTGAATAATTTTATATCCGTACCCAGTTCTTATGAAGCTTAAAATAAACTGACCATTTTTATCTACTATTCCATAAATAGGAAATTTATCAAAAACTACAGTATCTGAATTATCTAAAAAGTCTTTCATTAATTGAATTTCTTCCTCTTTATAAACTGAATAACCCATTTTTGAAAAAGTTAAATTACCCTTTTTAATTTGATTAATTGTTCTATTTAATCTTTTTAAATACATTTTATCCTTCTCAATTACAGATTTTAAATTTATGAATAGGTATTCTGATAAATTTTTATTCGATACTTTTTTAGTAAAATCATTTTCTATAAACTCTTTAAATTCTTTATTCGTGTCTATAAAACTATAATAATCACCATCAGTTCCTTTAAAATTATGTCTGAATTTTTCAGCATTAATTTTTTCAGTAATTCTTAGCGTGTATAAATTCAAGTCTAAGTCATTTTTGTTAAAGTTGTCAATTAAAATGTTGCCCAAGGTGTCCAACAACATCTGTTTTCCTCCTTCATAATGCCAATGATTGCAACCGGCATACTCATGTTCATTTATTTTATTAGCACCTATTAATGCAATTACTAATCCATTATTTACTCTTGATAATGAGTTGTATTTGGGTTCAATTACAATTTTACCATTTGAATTAAAAAGGCCAATTGAGTCAAGCTGCTTACCAACTGAAAATCTAATATATCCCTCTTGTTCTATATCGTGAACAAAGTCAAAGGTATAGAGACTGTCAATTCCAAATTTTTTTCCATTTTTATTCAAATAATAACTTCTGAATTTATTGCTAGAATATTCTGTTAAAGCTATCACTTTTTCAAATCGCTTATTTTCTGTCATTGGGCTTATATAAAATGGTTTAATTTTTACATTGCCACGTATGTCTTTGAAACCAAGTGATAAAGAAATAGGGTTGTTTAATGTATCCTCAACATGAAAAGCATACCAATATTTGTCATCCTGACCATAAAGGATAAAATTTATAAGAAGCAAAAAAAATAAAATGAATTTCATGGTATAGTTTTTCTGAAAAATAGTTGGTAACATTCTAGTATTACAGCGGATTTGGGACTAAATTAAGCTCTATTTTAGGATTTGACAAATTATCGCAAATATAAAAACCAACTTTTAATTGAGCTAATTGGCCAAATCCTTTGTAGTAACTGTTAGTGGCTGGTTCTATTTATCTTGGTATGTATTAATTCAATAATATTTTCAAAAGAATCATTTCCAATTTCTTCTTTTGATAGAATGTATGAGGATTGATTTCCTACATTTAAATCTAAAAAAATATTGTCTTCAATTATTCTGTAATTTTTAAAAGCATTCCATTTTATTTTTGCTTCATATTTATAATCTTTATAGCTAAAATAATCATCATTAAATTCCCAAACGCTTTTTTCGTTGGATTCCAATTGTCCTTTAATTTCATTTTCAATTAATTTAAGGTACGTTTTTTTATAGTTTTGATATGCTGTATTTATTCTATAGCATTCCAATAATCCAAATAAACCAATAATTATAAATATTACACCTATATTACCACCTCCATAAATTGTTAGGAATCCAATCGAAATGAAAAAAATATAAATGATTAGATTTTTTTTGTTTTTTTTTAATATTTTTTCCCAAGTCAAGGATAGATTTAGACTTGTTTGCTTTTTGTAAATTTCTTCTTTAAAAGGGATTTCAAATTTCATTTGATCTATTTTTTCTTATAAGGATTCGGTTCGGTAGCGGAGTCAGAAACATTAGCAGAACTCAGTGCTAATTTAGAAAACTTAAAGTAGCGGGTTATTAGAGACATTCACGCTAATCTTTCAATTATGGTTTATAAGGTCTTTCATTAAAATTATCCTTGTAGTAGTCTGTTATAATAAAAAACTGATCTTCCGTCAAAAGAATGGCATGCAAGTCGTTGCCTTCATAGAGTAAATAAAACTGTTCGTTGCTGTCATTTGCTTTCAAAATTGTATTTACTTTTCTAAAGAAGTTTATTGGAGCTGTATTCCAAAACGAATCGTTGTCCAATTCTAGCTGCGTGTAAAGTTGTATCGGTTGCCCATTAATCAAAACTTCAAAGGAATCGTAATTATCATTACTTTTTTTAACGGTAAGGCTGCTATTTCTTTTAGCCAGTATCGTATTGAGATTGGGAAGAAAAAAATCAAAACTGAATTCAGCAAGTGCTTCAGCGTCAATATGTACAATTTTAAAAAAAGAATCATCATAAATATTGAATGCGTTTATAAGTTCCATTTTCAAACTATCAACCATTGCTTCATCCGCATATTTTAGAAACTCCTTTTCAATAAGTTCTGCCGAATGATTTCTTTTATTCGACAATACTACATCGTCATTCTTTATCGCTTCATTTTGCTTACAACTGTATAAAACGAGAATATAAAATAAAAGCGATACTTGTTTCATCATATTTAGTTTAAGTATTCTAAAATTAGTTAATGTAGTGAAACGTAATTTATCTTCTCAGTACAAATCCCTTCGTATGTCTTCAAAATAACTAATACTGTTCCTTTAAGTCAAAAATAGTAAAAACTTTCTTTATATGTTGAAACCACACGAAAGGACTCGTACGGTAGCGAGGGTAGGAGATTCCTACGACCTTATTCCTGATTAAAAAAGCCCTCAACCGAAGTCAAGAGCTTTTCAACAAACTCAATTAGTAGTATAAGATGCAGAGCTGTGTACTCCTTTTTAAGTGAACACTGAGTTGTTTGGGCAAAAGGGTGTGACCATTTAATTATAATAATAAAAAACTTCTGTGGTTAGAAGGTTATTAGTGGTTGCTGTATTGATATAAGTTGATTTATAATATTCAATAAAGTTATTTTCATTAAAATCGGTTTGATAGGTGGTGCTGACGCTATTGGTGGTTTCATTATTTCTTTTGAAATAGAAATTACCTTCTTCCGCAAGTTTGAGTAATGAAAGTCCCAATAAAACAGTATTATTCAATTCCGTCGTAGATTTTAAGATAGTTGTCGGTTTAGCAACCGGATAGTAGTCAAAACTTATCGTGATTCCCGAATTCGTATATTCAATGGGTCGCAAACCGTCAAAAAGCAACGTGCCTTCAGTTATTGTAGTAGGATCAAAAGTTGCCGGTCTATTTTCTTTAAAAATCAATCCTTGATTGTTTTTGAAATAGGTTCCAACATAAGAAACGGTTTGATCTATCAGATTTATGGCTTCAACCGTTACACTCTCATCAGCAGTATAACTGTAGGATATAGCCAGAATGTTTTCAGGAATCAGTTGTTTTCTACCTGTAATTCTACCTTGACTATCATAGGTTTCCTCTCTGTGTGCTATAACTTCTCCGCTCACAGTATAGGTTTTATACGTTTTTGTGTTACCATTGGTCGTAGTTACTTTTCTGTGTGTCCATTCCTCTAAATGATTAAAAATAGTGTCGGCAACTATTTCATTATTTGAAAAATATTGGACTTCTTTAGTAAGAGCCTCCGCATTCATGGATTGCGTTCGTATAATAACTCTTTTGTATAAGGTCAAATTAGGATTGTTTGTAGTATCAGCATCATTGCTACATGAAAAAAACGATGCTACAACTAAGCCGAGAAGTACATTT
>JAUXNR010000604.1 GCA_030682755.1 Flavobacterium sp. | reverse complement strand
AAGCTGCCGCAAATTCACCTTTCCAATAGTTTTCAGTATGTGTACCATAAGAATCAATTTTAGTGAAAGCTTCTGTGGCCGGTAAACCTTTTGCAATCAAATTATTTCTAACCGTGTTAAGATTGGTTACCATTGTTGTAGACTCATTCTGACCTGCAACAAAATACATTCTGTGATTGGTTAATACCGTTGAAGTGGCGTTCACATAGGTATTTAAATCGCTTAAAGCAAACCAATAAGCAGGACTAAATGAACCTACTTTTTTAAATAAGGAACCGTGTTCAATCGCTCCATAAGTTGCAATCAAAGCACCCATTGAACTTCCAATTAATGCATTGTATTCCGCTTGAGGTCTGGTTCTGAAATTTAAATCGATGTAAGGTTTTAAAGTTTGAGCAATAAAATTCATGTAAGCGGCACCTTCGCCACCACCATATAGAGCATTAACCCATGGTGAATATTCATCTAATCGATGCACACCACCATTGTCAATTCCAACAACAATAGCACCAAAATCACCTAACGCATGAAGGTTGTTTAAGGTTTCATCAATTTGCCATTCTCCAGAAAAAGAAGTGGCATTGTCAAATAAATTTTGACCGTCTTTCATATACAAAACGGGATAAGTTTTTGTAGTAGTATGATAATCCGGAGGCAAATAAAGCCAAATTCTTCTGTTACGATTCAATTGTGGAATAAAAAACGACGGACTTAATATTTGAACATTTGCTGCAGCTGTGCTATTTGAGCCACTTCCGGAAATGTCTTCCCAAGATTGGATGGTTAAATTAATGGTTTGAGGTGAACCTGTAAACGTAAAAGAACGATTTGGCAAATAACCACCGGAAGCATTTCCTTCCACAGTAGCCCAACTTCCGCGAGTAAATTTGTATTCCACTGTTCCGGTTCCTTGCGGAATAATAATTTCATAAGCACCAAAGCCATCGGGTTGTAAAATAAAATTGGAGTCACCGGCATTCCATCCATTTACAGATCCTGCAAAATAGATTGAAGCTCCTGCAGGCGTATTTGTTGGAATTGATGTAACTCGAAGTGTAACTTGGCTAAAACCAAATAGAGGCAAAACCAAACCCAATAAAAAGTAATATTTTCTCATAAAAATAAATGTTTATTTTTGCTTTTAAATTCAATTATACCAAAGTTACTTATTTAGTTTTGAATTTCAAACATTACATACTAAATCAAGGACTTTGTTGTTTATCCTATTTGAATGTTAATCTTAAAAATAGTTTCAAATGAAATTAATACCGATACTGTTATTTTATTTTTTAAGCGGATTTTCTGTGTTTTCGCAATCAGATTTCAATCAATTGAATGCAAAAGGTCAAAAGCATGGTTTATGGAAAGGGTATTATGAGGATACTAAAAATTTGAAATATGAAGGCACTTTTGAAAATGGAAAAGAAGTTGGTGTTTTTACTTTTTATGACAATACAAAAACTAAAAGAGTGGTTGCAACCCGAGAGTTTGACCCTAAAGATAATGCTGCTTACACTATTTTTTATAAAGGTAAATTTAAAGTAAGTGAAGGAAAAGTGGTTAACAAGTTATATGAAGGTGAATGGAAGTATTACCACTTAGACATGGATCAAATTATGACTTTGGAGAATTACAAAAAAGGAAAGTTAGATGGAGTTCGAAAAGTATTTTATAAAAGTGGCGAAATTGCAGAAGAAGCCAATTATAAAGATGGCAAAAAAGAAGGGGTTTATAAAAAATATGCTGAAAATGGTGTGGTGATGGAAGAATTAAATTATAAAAATGATTTATTTCACGGTCCAGTAATTTATAGAGAAGCAGAAGGGAAAGTGAGTATCACAGGTCAATATAAAAACGGATTGTCTGTTGGAGAATGGAATTATTATGAGAATGGAAAGCTGGTTAGAACAGAGAAAAAAGAACTTTTCAGATCCAAAAGACCAAAAGAAGCATCAAATCCTAATCCAACCGCAACTAAAAGAAAAGTTAAAGAGCGAAAACTATAATCAATATATGTAGTATTTTTGCAGTCAAATTGGAATTAAGGTAATGAAAAGAGTAGTTGTAGGACTTTCAGGAGGTGTTGATTCAAGCGTTGCGGCTTATTTGCTTAAAGAACAAGGTTATGAGGTTATCGGGTTGTTTATGAAAAACTGGCACGATGATTCTGTAACTATTTCTGATGAATGTCCGTGGTTAGAAGATTCTAATGATGCCCTTTTGGTAGCCGAAAAATTAGGGATTCCTTTCCAAACCGTTGATTTGAGCGAACAATATAAAGAACGTATCGTTGATTATATGTTCAATGAATATAAAAACGGTCGCACACCAAATCCTGATGTTTTGTGTAATCGAGAAATCAAATTTGATGTTTTTATGAAAATTGCATTGAGTTTAGGAGCTGATTATGTTGCAACAGGTCATTATTGCCGCAAAGGAACCCTAGAAAAAGACGGAAAAGAAATCTACCAATTACTCGCCGGAGTTGATGTAAATAAAGATCAATCGTATTTTTTATGTCAGCTTTCACAAGAACAATTATCAAAATCATTATTTCCAATTGGTGAATTAACCAAACCGCAAGTTCGTGAAATTGCGGCACAAATGGATTTGGTAACCGCAGAAAAGAAAGATTCACAAGGACTTTGTTTTATCGGAAAAGTGCGTTTACCGGAATTTTTACAACAACAATTGCAACCCAAAGAAGGAATCATCATTGAGATTTCGGCAGAGGATCCTATTTATAGTTTACCGCAACCCAAATTTAATTCAGAAGTTGATCAATTGGAGTTTGAAGCAGAGCCTTTATTTTATTCAGCTTCTATGGGTAAAATAGTTGGAAAACATCAAGGAGCCCATTATTTTACCATCGGTCAACGAAAAGGTTTGAATGTTGGCGGCACCAAAGAAGGATTGTTTATCATTGCAACAGATGTTGAAAACAATATAATTTATACCGGTCAAGGAGCTTCACATCCCGGTTTGTTTAGAAAAGCACTGAAAGTACTTCCTGATGAAATTCATTGGATTAGAGAAGATTTACGTTTGAAAAATGGAGAAAATATGGATGTGATGGCTCGTATTCGATACCGTCAACCACTTCAAAAAGCAACATTACATCAAACCGAAGGCGGACTTTATGTGGTTTTTGACGAGCCTCAATCTGCCATAACACAAGGTCAATTTGTCTCTTGGCATTTGGGGGAAGAATTGGTAGGTTCCGGAGTAATTTCGTAACTTAGCTTTCAAAAAATTGAAAGTATGAGAAATCAATTGGTGTTTTTCTTTCTGATTTTAACTTCATTGGGTTTTTCACAAGAAGATGCTTGGGTTTATTTTGCAAGCAAACCTGAAGCTGCTTATTATTTGTCAAATCCTCTAGAAATGCTTTCTCAAAGAGCTTTAGATAGGAGAGTGGCTCAATCGATACCTTTAGACAACCTAGATGTTCCAATTCATGAACCTTATGTTACTCAAGTTGCAAATAATATTGGTATTTCGGTTTTGGCTAAATCAAAGTGGTTAAATGCAATTCATGTTCGTGGTAGTCAACAAGCCATTCAATATCTGGATACTATTTCTTTTGTAACACAAATCAAATTTGCTAATGCAGCATTGAATACAAATTCCTCAGGAAGATTTCAACAAATGGCATCAGTTGCAAAAAATTTGGATACAGAAGTTACTTTTCAATATGGTAATTCAGCCAATCAAGTTACTATGATGAACGGCTATTTATTGCATCAAAATGATTTTACGGGAGCCGGAAAAATCATTGCAGTAATGGATAATGGGTTTTTAGGAGTGGATACCGGATTGCCTTTTCAACGTTTGTTTACAAACAATTTACTTTTGGGAGGTTATAATTTTGTGTTGCGAAATGATGCCATTTATTCGGGTGGTTCACATGGTACTTTAGTGCTTTCAACTATGGGTGGATTTCAAGAAAATCAATTGATTGGGAGTGCTCCAGATGCTCAGTATTATTTGTTTGTAACAGAATCCAATACCTATGAAAACCCATTAGAAGAATCGCTTTGGGTGGAAGCTGCAGAATTAGCCGATAGTCTTGGAGTTGATATTATCAATACTTCGTTGGGTTATTCTACATTTGACAATCCTGCGTATAATTATTCTTATGTTGATATGAATGGAACAACCACTTTTATATCACTAGGTGCTGCCATTGCCGCTTCTCGTGGGATGATTTGTGTGACTTCTGCCGGAAATTCTGGAAATTCATCTTGGCAATATATCACAACACCTGCAGATGCAATAAATACCTTGACGGTTGGAGCTGTTAATTCTGAAGGTAATTATGCTTCATTTAGTTCCATTGGTCCTTCTGCTGACGGTAGGATAAAACCTGATGTTGTGGCTCAAGGTGTTGGAGCAGTTGTGGCAACTTCAACAGGAGCTATCGGAACTGCTAATGGCACTTCTTTTTCAAGTCCGATTACAGCGGGTTTAGTGGCTTGTTTGTGGCAAAGTTTACCCAATGCAACTAATTTAGAAATCTTACAATTGATTCAAGAATCAGCATCAATTTTTACTGCACCAACGTCGCAATTGGGCTATGGGATTCCTAATTTTTATACGGCCTATCAAAACGGTTTGTTGCTTTCAACAGAAGCCATTTCCTCGAATGTGTTTAAAGTTTATCCGAATCCTTTTGAAAATGAAATAACAATTGCGTTTTCAAATGATTTTGATAGCGGTGATTTTATACTTTATAATGCAACAGGACAAGTAGTTCAACAACAGTTTATACAGGCCAACCAAACCATTTCTTTAACACAGTTACAATCAGGATTGTATTTTTATTCGTTTCAAACCGCATCGATACATAAAAAGGGCAAACTCATTAAAAAATAATTCATGAATAAAATTACCCAACTCTTCAACATACAATATCCCATTATTCAAGGAGGCATGATTTGGAACAGCGGTTATAAATTGGCCAGTGCAGTTAGTAATGCAGGAGGTTTAGGTCTTATTGGAGCCGGATCCATGTATCCTGAAGTTTTAAGAGAACACATTCAAAAGTGTAAAAAAGCAACGGATAAACCTTTTGGAGTAAACGTTCCCATGTTATATCCCAATCTGGAAAAAATCATGCAAATCATTGTGGAGGAAGATGTGAAGATTGTTTTTACATCTGCCGGAAATCCAAAGACATGGACAGCATTTTTAAAAGAAAAAGGAATAACTGTAGTTCATGTTGTCAGCAGTTCAAAGTTTGCCTTAAAAGCACAAGAAGCCGGAGTTGATGCTGTGGTTGCAGAAGGTTTTGAAGCCGGAGGTCATAACGGTAGAGAAGAAACCACAACGTTTACTTTAATTCCGATGGTTCGGGAGAATATCACTATTCCATTGATAGCAGCAGGAGGAATTGCCAACGGAAAAGGCATGTTAGCCGCCATGATTTTAGGAGCAGATGGTGTTCAAATGGGTAGTCGTTTTGCAGCTTCTGTTGAAAGTTCTGCTCATGATAATTTTAAGCAAACAATATTGGATGTGAAAGAAGGGGATACGCAAGTAACTTTAAAGGAACTAGCTCCCGTTCGATTGGTAAAAAATAAGTTTTATAATGATGTACAGGAATTGTATGCTACATGTCCAACTACAGATGAATTAAAAGAATTATTAGGACGAGCAAGAGCAAAACGAGGCATGTTTGAAGGTGATTTAATTGAAGGTGAATTAGAAATCGGTCAAATTGCGGGTTTGATTCATGAAATTAAACCTGTAAAAGAAATTATAGCTGAAATTATAGCTGATTTTGAATTGGCAAAAAGAGAAATTTTAAAACTTACTTTTTAGTCCAAACGTCAACATATTTTTGTGCAATGGTAATATAATGATGTTCCTTTTCAATAAAAGCTCTGGCCCTTTTGCTAATGTTGCTAATTTCTTCGGGATTTTCAATTAAAAAAGATAATTCCTGAACCAAATAGTCCACATCAGGAAGAGCGTTTATACAAACCCTTTCGGTTAATTGATAATGTTCCATAAATTCTTTTTCGGCACCCGTAAAAACAACTTTGCCTTTTGCCATGGCTTCTAAGGCGTTGTAACCTTGATCGTAGGCGTAAACCATATCTAAAACAATATGAGCTTGATTGTATAATTGAATGTATTCTTGATAAGGAATGTTTTCGGTGATTTTAATTTCAACTTTTGAAGTGTATTTCTGTTGAATAATTTCTAAGGCTTTTTCAAAAAACGGAATCCCCTTTTTGATGGAATTTTTTTTATTTACACCTAGAAAAATAATTACTTTTTCATTGATTTTTGGTTCAATATAATTGATTATATCGGTGTTTATTGGATTTTGAATAAACGTGTTTTTTATGTTTAAGCCATCCAATGGAATCTTATAATCAAAATCGGAGCTGATGATTTGAGAAACATTTTGGCTTAAAAAATCATATAGTTTGCGGTATTTTGGTTGGGTGTATTTTAAAGAATAATCAAAATACTTTGCATCTGTTTGCTTTTCAAAAAGAGGGGTTAGTATAGAATATTTTAATTTTTGTTCTAAATAATAGTCAATTACAGGTGTTTCATCGCCGCACACCAATAAAATCCAGTTTTTATTTTGTGAAAAAACCTTGAGAAGAAGAAATTTACTCCAATTAGGATGCGTCTCAATTGCGTTGGAGTTAATCAATTGCACCACATCATAATTTTTGAATTTTGGCAAAAGAAAATAAAAACGAATACCTTTCTCGGTTTCTTCCAAGTTGAGGTTGGTTAATTTGAAAACTACCTTTTTTACGAAGATAAAAAACCAATTCTTAGTTGTTAGTTTAGGTTCAAAAGAAATATCAACTGGAAAATTTTTAAATGAATCACCCGTTGCTGCCAAAGTAATCTCATGACCTAAAGACATAAGTCCTTCTTTCAACGAATTGTGAAGTCGGCTGTATTCACCCAAAAGAAGGATTTTCATAAGATGGAATTACTATATTTGTTCAAATATAAAAACATTTGGAATCAAATTATACAAAATCGGATATTGAAATTTTAATTGCCACGATGAATCGGGACAATTTTGATTTTTTAATCCCGATGTTTCCTTTTGCAAAGTATTGGGATTTTTCTTTAGTTATTGTGAATCAAACAAAAGGAAGTCCGCTAGTTTCTCAACATGAAAATGTTAAAGTGATTAATAGTCAAGAAATTGGACTTTCTAAAAGCAGAAATTTGGCTTTAGCTAATGCAACGAAAGAGCTTTTAGTCATTACCGATGATGATGTCATTTTTAAATCTGATTTTGAATATAAAATCATAACTGCTTTCAATCATTTTGTTAATCCGGCGATGGTGAAATTTTGTTCGGAAAAGTCAGAAAATGTTTTATCTCAAAAATATCCGAAGTATCGAAAAGTTAACTTGAATTGGTTTGATATTATGAATACAAAATCAATTGAAATAGTTATAAACCGGACTCAAATTAAAAAAAGCAATTTATCATTTGACGAACGATTTGGATTGGGAAGCAAATTTGGGGCAGGTGAGGAACAGGTATTCTTAGCTTCAATCAAAAATGCCGATTTAAAACTTTGTTTTGAACTTGAAGTTTTAAGCTTGCATTCACAACCAACTACAACATATAAAATTTCTATTGAACAAAAATATTATATTCAAGGAGCCGTTTTAACTGCTGTATTTCCAAATTTTTATCGTTTTTGGTTGCTGTTGAAAGTGTTTTTTGATTGGAAACAGCGAAAACTTTCAACAAAAGAATTTAAATTAGCCTTTCAGAATTTCAAATCCGGTAGAGCCGATTTTTTAAAAAAGTAGCATGACAACAATAAACGATATACAATTTATTAAGCTTCCGGTGGTGGAAGACTCAAGAGGGAATTTAGCTTTTATTCAAAATGATGTCTTGCCATTTAACTTCAAAAGGGTTTATTATTTGTTTGATGTTCCGAGTACTTCACAACGAGGCGGACATTCTCACATTCATCAAAATCAAATTTTAATTGCTTTAAGTGGTAGTTTTGAGGTGGTTATTCATGATGGTACTCAAGAAAAGCGAGTTCTTTTGAATAAACCAAATATAGGATTACAAATAGTTCCTGGTTTGTGGCGAGAATTACAAAATTTTTCTTCAGGAGCTGTATGTTTGGTTATTGCTGAAGATGTTTTTGATGAAGGTGAGTATATTCGGGATTTTGATATTTTTAAAAAAAGTAAGAGATAATGTTTTTAAAATCAGAAACTACATTTATTTCAAAAGGTGATTTTTTGGATACTTATCATAAAATCAAACAAAAAGGTTTAAACAAGCTTTTTTCTTTAGTTGGTTCTTCAAACAAGAGAATAGCCAATAAATGGGATACCCATGAATCAACCTCTGATTTTTGGATTATTCCTGAGATTCAACAAGATTGGAATAACAAGATTTCAGGTAATCCGGAAACTATTTATGAAGATTATGTGGTTGAAAAATATTTTAAAGAAGCTTCCAGCCTACGTTTATTGTCTATTGGCTGTGGAGATGGAATTCATGAGCGAAACTTTGCAAAGCACAATTGTTTTTCAGAAATAATTGGTGTTGATCTAGCCGAGAAAAGAATTATTTTGGCCAGCGAAAAAGCAAAAAATTTAAGTTTAAATGTAAAATATTATACAGCAGATTTTAGAAAGTTAGACTTAGAAAAAGAATCTTTTGATGTTGTGTTATTCAGCTCAAGCTTGCA
>JAUXNR010000544.1 GCA_030682755.1 Flavobacterium sp. | reverse complement strand
GTTTTATCTTGTAAACTTCGGAAAGCGGCAGAAAAGATGATGCGGTCATAATCTACTTCAAAGCCCAAACGGGTATCGTCTTGTTCGGAGCGTAAGCGTTTTCCGGTGTCGCCTTGTCTTTTGAGTGATAAAAGTTGTTCCCAATTCATCATAATTCCATTCCTATTTCGTTAATTGAATTGGCCATTTCAGTTTCTATATTGTATTTATGTAAATCTACAACAACCGTTTTAGAAATAGTATCATGCCAACCTTTACCTTCTTCTCCTAAAAATGAAAATGCTTCAAAAGGAATCAATCTTGACAACGTTCGGTATAAAATTTTATCCATTCCAGGTTTTTGCCCGTCATGCGTTAGAATTTTGGTGTTGGTTATGTATTTCCCTAATGTTCTTCCCGTTAAAGATTCAAAAACCAAGTAATAAATAATTAAAATTAGTAGTCCCAATGCATATTCTCCTAATGTCCCCATATTATCAATCCATTCAATGTATGCATAATGGCCTGTTACTTCAGCTAGAATAACACAAAGAAATCCAATAGCAACACCAATAAGCAGCTGGACCACATAATCGATAATAAAATTTGCAAATCGCTTATTTTTTGAAGCATACATTTGCGGTGTAATTTTAATTTTTTTTAGAGCAATCTCCATTCCTTATAAATTTGATTTCGCGAAGTTTTTGTTATTAATTGAGAATTAAAGAAGTTTTACTTTTTTTCATTGGCCAAAAAGAAGTTTCTTGACTTTTTAGGATATTTATTATAGCTGATATCACTAGGATTTTCAATTACCGTTTTGATGTTGATTTTATCGCCTATTTTAAAGTTGGCTTCGGTATATTTATAGTCTAATAAGTATTCGCCACAGAAATAATTGCCATTTTCATCTTTTTCGATGATGCCGGTGTAAACGCCTTTTTTATCTTTTGACATGGTTTATTTATAATTTCATTAATTATCAAATATACTTTAAAAATGCAAAACAGCCTACAAATTAATGAAAGCTGTTTTTTTTAATTACGAGTTTAAAACTGCTATTTATACTTAGAAATAATATTCCTAATCACTTTCTCAGTAAGTTCCTCTCCTACTAAAGCCGGATAACCTTCCCATCTTACTATTCCTTTTGGGTCAATGAGAACGCAATGAGGTATTCCTTTTACTTCGTATAAATCTTTTAAAGTTTTTTTGGTGTCTATTGCACTGTAGTATTCCATTTTAGGAGAATTAAAACTCACAACTTTCTCTTTAGTTTGATCGCTTATTCCAATAACCACTAAATTATCTTTAAATTTCTCTTGAAATGAATTCAATTCCGGTATTGCGGCTCTACATGGTCCGCACCAAGTTGCCCAAAAGTCAATTAAAACAAATTTTCCTTTGGTTTCCGGTTGATCTGAAATCCATTCCTCAACAACCAATTCCGGTGCTTTTACATTAATAAAAGATTTAGCCCAGAGTTGCTTTTTTTGACCAAATGATGGTAATGAAAAAAAACATACCAGTAACAATGTTATTCTTATATTCATTTTTTTACACTTTTACGACCCACACATTTCACAATCTTCCGGACCTGCATTTTTGGCCATTTCAATCATGGCTCGGTATTCTTCAGGAGTCATTTCTACGGGTTCGTTTAGCACCGCAATTGACTCTAGTTTTTGGATAACCGGTTGTGGTTTTACTTCTACCGGTTCTGCTTTTTTGTCGTTGTTTAACGTAAACTTGATGGCATCTACGGCAGATTTTGTACGCAAATAATACATTCCGGTTTTTAAACCTGATTGCCAAGCGTAGAAATGCATAGACGTTAATTTGGCATAGGTTGCTCCTTCCATAAACAAGTTCAACGATTGCGATTGGTCAATGAAATAACCTCTTTGACGCGACATGTCGATGATGTCTTTCATACTCATTTCCCACACCGTTTTGTACAATTCTTTGATGTCTTGCGGAATGGCTTCGATGTTTTGCACCGAACCATTGTGACGCATGATTTCTTGTTTCAAGGTATCGTTCCACAAACCAAGTTTTACTAAGTCTTCGAGCAGGTGTTTGTTTACAACGATAAATTCGCCCGAAAGTACTCTTCTGGTGTAAATATTGGATGTATAAGGCTCAAACGCTTCGTTGTTTCCTAAGATTTGTGAAGTAGAGGCTGTTGGCATTGGAGCTACTAACAAGGAGTTTCTCACGCCGTGTTCTACTACTTCTTTACGTAAACTTTCCCAATCCCAACGACCGGATAAATCGCTGTCTTTTAATCCCCAAAGGTTGTATTGGAATTCTCCTTGCGAAATTGGCGACCCTTTGAACGTGGAATACGGTCCTTCTTCTTTAGCCATTTCCATGGATGCGGTTACGGCTGCAAAATAAAGTGTTTCAAAAATTTCTTGGTTCAATTGTTTTGCTTCGTCGCTGGTGAACGGTAAACGAAGTAAGATGAACGCATCTGCCAAACCTTGCACACCCAACCCAATTGGACGATGACGCATATTTGAATTTTCTGCTTCATGAACCGGGTAATAATTTCGGTCGATTACGCGGTTTAAGTTTCTTGTCACACGTTTCGTTACATCGTATAATTTTTGGTGATCAAATTTGCCATTTTCGATAAACATTGGTAGCGAAATAGAAGCTAAATTACACACCGCTACTTCATCAGGAGCTGTATATTCTAAAATTTCGGTACATAAATTCGATGAACGAATGGTTCCTAAATTCTTTTGGTTTGATTTTCTGTTGGCTGCATCTTTATACAACATATACGGCGTTCCGGTTTCGATTTGCGATTCTAGGATTTTCTCCCAAAGTTCACGAGCACGAACGGTTTTTCTACCTTTTCCGGCGGCTTCATACGAAGTATATAATGTTTCAAATTCGTCTCCGTAAACGTCACATAAACCAGGACATTCGTTTGGACACATTAAGGTCCATGAAGCATCTTCTTGCACACGTTTCATGAATAAATCGGATGTCCACATGGCAAAGAATAAATCTCTGGCACGCATTTCTTCTTTTCCGGTATTCTTTTTCAAATCTAAAAATTCGAAAATATCAGCATGCCACGTTTCTAAATAAATGGCAAAACTTCCTTTTCTTTTTCCGCCACCTTGGTCAACGTAACGAGCCGTGTCGTTGAACACACGCAACATCGGAACGATTCCATTTGATGTCCCGTTTGTACCGCGAATGTAAGATCCCGTTGCACGAACATTGTGAATAGAAAGTCCGATTCCGCCTGCTGATTGCGAAATTTTGGCGGTTTGTTTTAAGGTATCATAAATTCCGTCGATACTGTCGTCTTTCATGGTTAATAAGAAACATGACGACATTTGCGGTTTTGGTGTTCCGGCATTGAATAAAGTTGGTGTAGCGTGCGTGAAGAATTTTTTCGACATTAATTCGTAGGTTTCTTTCACTGCTTCGATGTCATTCAAATGAATTCCAACCGAAACACGCATCAACATATGTTGTGGCCTCTCCACTATTTTTCCGTTTATTTTTAGCAAATAAGAACGTTCCAATGTTTTGAACCCGAAATAATCATAATTAAAATCTCTGTTGTAAATAATCATAGAATCCAATGTTTCTGCATTGGCCATGATGGCTTCATACACCTCATCAGAAAGTAACGGTGATTTTTGACCTGTACGTGGATTCACGTAGTGGTACATATCCGACATTGTTTCTGAAAACGATTTTTTGGTGTTTTTGTGTAAATTGGAAACAGCAATACGTGCTGCTAATTGTGCATAATCCGGATGAGCAATCGTCATCGAGGCTGCGGTTTCAGCCGCTAAATTATCTAATTCTGATGTAGTTACACCGTCATACAATCCTTCTATCACTCGCATGGCCACCTTTACAGAATCGACCAAATCATTTAAACCATAGCATAGTTTTTTAATTCTATCTGTGATTTTGTCAAACATTACCGGCTCTTTGTGGCCGTCTCTTTTTACTACATACATACTTTTACATGTTTTTAAAACAGAAAATCCCTTTTCTGTTTTGGGTTATTTGTTAGTTGAGTTTGGGAAGCTAATCCCGGTATTTTGAGAATAAACTCCGTCAGAGTTTGAAACTCAGACGGAGTTTGGAATTTATTAAAAATCGGCGTCGAAACTAATTTTTTGTGAATCTGAATCTGTATTCATCACCCCAGCTTTTTGGTATTCTGCTACACGTTTTTCAAAAAAATTGGTTTTTCCTTGTAACGAAATCATGTCCATAAAATCAAATGGGTTAGAAGAATTGTACACTCTTTCGCATCCTAATTCTACTAATAATCTGTCAGCTACAAATTCTAAGTATTGTGTCATTAACGTGGCATTCATACCGATTAAACTCACCGGAAGTGATTCGGTAATGAATTCTCTTTCAATAGTTAATGCATCAGTGATGATTTCTTTGATTCTGGCTTTCGATACTTTGTTTACCAAATGGTGGTTGTGCAAGTGAACAGCGAAATCACAGTGAACGCCTTCGTCACGCGAAATTAATTCGTTAGAAAAAGTCAATCCCGGCATTAAACCGCGTTTTTTCAACCAGAAAATGGAACAGAATGCACCTGAGAAGAAGATTCCTTCTACGGCTGCAAACGCAATTAAACGCTCGGCAAACGAATCAGAACCAATCCATTTTAATGCCCAATTTGCTTTCTTTTGAATCGCCGGAAATACATCTAAGGCATGGAATAATTGATCTTTTTCTTTTTCGTCTTTCACGTAGGTATCAATCAACAACGAATAGGTTTCGCTGTGGATATTTTCCATCATAATTTGAAATCCGTAGAAAAATTTTGCTTCCGGATATTGTACTTCGTTTACGAAATTTTCGGCTAAATTTTCGTTTACAATTCCGTCTGAAGCGGCGAAAAATGCTAAAATGTGTTTGATAAAAAACTTTTCATCGGCATTTAACTTGGTGTTCCAATCGGATAAATCTTGGTGTAAATCAATTTCTTCTGCGGTCCAGAAACTCGCTTCCATTTTTTTGTACCATTCCCAGATATCGTGGTGTTTAATGGGGAAGATTACAAATCTGTCTTTATTTTCCTGCAAAATCGGTTCTACTGCTGCCATCTTTTTCTATTTTATATTAAGTACAATGATTTATATTCGTATTTGAGTGTTACAAAGATTGCAATTCAAAATGGGAAATGAAAGGCAAACTTATTCACAATCGAGGATAGTTTTTAACAACGGCTAGTTTTTTTCCTACTTTTAAAAAATACTCGTAACCCATTGTTATTTAACGCATTAAAAAGTACTTTATTGGAGGTCGCGAGGGGAAAAGTAATTTTTTAAGGAATAATTAGGAAGGAAAATTGGCGGAAATTTTACTTTTCTTTTTGGTATTCTTCAGCCACTTTTTCAAGTTCTTGATACCATGTTTCTCCAAATTTTCGAACAAGAGCTTCTTTGACAAATTTATACACCGGAACTTCTAATTCTTTTCCCAACGAACAAGCCGGACTGCAAATGTCCCAACGGTGATAATTTACTGCGGCAAAATCGGAAAAATCTTTTACCCTGATGGGATATAAATGACAAGAAACCGGTTTTTTCCAATCTACCACGCCTTGGTTGTAGGCTTGTTCGATGCCACACAAAGCTGTTTTTCCGTCAAAAATAACATACGCACAATCTTGGCCGTTTATCAGCGGCGTTTCCAGTTCACCGTCTTCGCCTATCACCGAAGTACCTTGAGCTTCAATGGCTTCAATTCCTTCTTTTCTGAGAAAGGGTTTCACTTTTGGATAAATTGCTTCTAAAATTTCTGTTTCTTCTTTGGTTAGCGGAGCTCCGGCATCGCCATCTACACAACAAGCTCCGTGGCATGCTGTTAAATTGCACACAAATTCTTTTTCTAAAATTTCTTCCGAAACTATGGTTTTTCCTAGTTGAAACATGTTGATGGGTACAAAGTTTAAAGGGTCAAAGGTACAAAGGTTTCTGCGAAACTGATTGATATTATAAACGGTATTTTTATGGAAAAGCCGTTTTAAAGCTTTAATTTTGCACAAAATTTATACAGCATGGAATTAGATTTGAGAGAGATTTTTACCGCGACGATGGTGTTGTTTGCCGTAATTGACATTGTTGGAAGCATTCCTATTATTATAGATTTGCGACAAAAAGTAGGTCACATTCAATCCGAAAAAGCCTCATTGGTTGCCGCGGTGATTATGATTGCATTTTTGTTTGTGGGTGAAACCATTTTAAGTTTAATTGGGATTGACATCAACTCGTTTGCCGTTGCCGGTTCCTTTGTTTTGTTTTTTTTGGCGTTAGAAATGATTTTAGGCATTCGATTGTATCGCGATGAGGAATCTACCTCGGCTTCAATTGTTCCGATTGCTTTTCCGTTAATTGCGGGAGCGGGAACCATGACTACCATTTTATCTATTCGTGCTGAGTTTCAAACCATAAACATTATTGTGGCTATAGTGCTCAATATTATATTGGTTTATGGTGTTTTAAAATCATCTGCACGAATTGAACGATTGCTCACCAAAAATGGTTTGAGTGTTATCCGAAAAGTCTTTGGTGTTGTGCTTCTGGCTATAGCTGTTAAATTATTTGCCGCTAATGTTAAAGGTCTTTTTGTATAGTTCTTCATTTAATACCTTTGTATCAGAATTACTTCTATGAAAATTTTACATTACATATTATTTATTCTTGCTATTGCATTAATTGTTTTTAATGTTACGCAACTTGATTTTAACAATATTTTCAGCAACGACAGTTTGATTGGATTAATTGGGATTGTAGCCTCCTTTTGTGCTATTTTAATTCTATTGATTTTCAGAATGTCAAAATCTATTGAAGACAAACTCAAGGACTAATGCAATTTGATGCTCTTCTCATTGGTGGCGGTGTTTCGTCGGTTTCTTGTGCTTTAATTCTGGGGTCTGCTCACAAAAAACCATTTGTTGTTTCTAAACGCATTGGTATTATTGCCCATCAAAAATCATCTTCTTTACAAGACGCTATATTTAACAATGCTTACGGAATTTCTGCAGGAACATTAGGTGCTACTTTATTGGTTGAGACTTTGGATCAATTGCAAACACTTTATCCGCACATTACCCAATTTCCGAATGAAAAAGTATTGCGAATTGAAGGCGAGAACGGAGATTTTTCTGTTATTACGAACAAAACTGTTTATAAAACAAAACTAATCGTTATTGGCATCGGTGCCGGAAATCCGTTCACGATTGAAGGTTTAGAAGACTATGTTATGCCACATCAAAAAACGATTGTTGAGAAAAACCGTATTCAATTAAAGAATCACGACCATTTGGTTAAAGACGGCATTTATGTTTGCGGAACGCTTGCCGGATGGCGAAGTCAATTGTCTATAGCCGCAGGAAGTGGTGCTGCCGTGGCAACGGATATTTTAACGTTGTGGAATGATGGTGTGCATGTTCAGGTGCATGATAGTGTGAGGAAATAAATTGCGGGTTTGAAAATTGCGGGTTGAATAACTGAAAAATCCAAAATATGATCCTAAATTACGACCTGAAACCTGAAATAAAAATTTATTGTTTCAAGACCTCTTGCACCATCAAATCATTTTTCAAGATAATTTCATAGTATTTTTCGTCATCAAAAAGTTGTCTGGCAAATTCTCCCATCAAATATCTTTTGACAAGCGGTTTGTTTTTGTTTAATTGGACGTTAATTCCATTGGCATTCAAATAACTTTGAAAGTTGTTAAAATACAAATCCGTATATTCCATTTTAATTACAAAACTTTCAAAGTTAAGGTTTGCAAACGTTTTTCTGTCGCGGTCCAATTCTTCAAATACAAAATAACTCACAACGCCGGATTGCATCATTAATTCCAGGGCATCTTCGCTATGTTTGCTTTGAAGTGACACAAAAATATCGGGCACAATTCCGCCGCCACCATAAACTGTTCTTCCCTTTTTGGTTTTAAAAATCAAACTGTCTTTCACTTTGATGCTATCGCGTTCATACAATTCGCCACTTTCAAAGCGTTTGTCAAATTCGCTGTAATAAGCTTCATTTCCATTCTCATAGGATTTCTGAATAGAACGTCCGGAAGGCGTGTAATATCTTGCCACTGTTAATCGGACCACAGAACCATCACCCAACTCCATTTCGCGTTGCACCAACCCTTTTCCGAAGGAACGACGACCCACAATAATTCCGCGGTCATTATCTTGTATGGCACCTGCAAAAATTTCTGAAGCGGAAGCTGAATTTTCGTTCAATAAGACAAATACTTTTCCTTTTTCAAAAACCCCTTTTTTGGTGGCTTTTGTTTTATCAATTCTTCCTTTTTTGTTTTTTGTAAAAACGATAAGAGCATCTTCTTCTAAAAAGTCGTCGGCCATTTGAACTGCTTTTTCGAGGTATCCTCCGCCATTGTCCCGTAAATCAACAATGACACTTTTTGCTCCTTGAGCAATAATTTTATCCAATCCTTTTTTAAATTCCTGATAGGTTGTTTCAGAAAATCGATTAACTTTTATAAAACCAATATCTTCTGAAATCATTAAAGCTACATCCACACTTTTGATAGGAATGACATCGCGTTTTAATTTAATTTTCAGTTTTTTATTTTCACTTTTTCTGTAAACTGTCAGCGTAATATCAGACCCAACAGTTCCTTTGAGTTTGGCATACAAGCTATCATTAGGCAAGTTTTTTCCAAAAAGTTGGTAGTTATCTGCAAATAAAATTCGGTCGCCTGATTTTATACCTGCTTTTTCAGAAGGTCCGCCAATCAGGGGTTTAATTACCGCCACGGTATCTTTATAAATGTAAAAATTCACGCCAATGCCTACAAAATCACCTCTCATGGATTCTGCTACAAAAGTTTGTTCGTTTTTGGAAATGTAAACAGAATGCGGGTCGAGTTTTTCTAAAATTCCGTTAACCGTTAAATCAACAATGCTGTCTGTATTAACGTTGTCCACATATTCTCTTTCAATAAAATCGATAAGTCGGTTTAATTTAAATTTATGTGAATTGGAAATAAGGGTTTCCTGTTTGCCAAAAATACTGAGCTTGCCTCCGATAAGAACTCCAAAAGCAATTGCGGTAAAAAGTACTACCGGCCAATATTTTTTATCCATTTTCATGTATAATTATCTACTAATTATTCTAAGTCATTGATTAATTCTACTTCTACGCCTGCTTTTTTCAGAAATTCAATACCGCTGTCATCTTTATATCCTTCAAAATAAACCACTCTGGTAATTCCGGCTTGATGAATTAGTTTACTGCATTCTTTGCATGGCGAAAGCGTAATATATAACGTTGCTCCTTCACAAGATTGTGTTGAGCCGGCCACTTTGAGTATGGCATTGGCCTCAGCATGTAACACATACCATTTGGTCATGCCTTCATCATCTTCACAACAATTTTCAAATCCGGAAGGCGTACCGTTGTAACCATCAGAAATAATCATTCGGTCTTTTACAATAATCGCTCCAACTTGTTTTCGTTTGCAATAAGACAACCTACTCCACTCTTTCGCTATACGAAGGTAGGCTTTATCGTATTTAGTACGTTTCTTTTTATTCATTTTTTAACAACCAATTTTAAGGTATTTATCTGTTCCAAATCGGGCTTTCAATTAACATAGGAATCACAACACCAATTACAAAGGCTGTTGCAACCAAAGTCCAATCTCTTTTTGAGAATCGAAAGAACGTTTGTACTACAAACGATACAATCAACACTAAGAAAACCACTATGAGTTGAGCGGCTTCAATTCCCAAAGCAAACTCAAGTAATGGAACTAATTTTGAAGAAGCTTCTCCTGGAACAATCGTTTTAAAGTAATTTGAAAATCCTAATCCGTGAATGATTCCAAAGAAAAGCGTAATGAATGCCACAACGCTAATACTTTCTTTTTTCCCGGATTTTCCGGCAGTAAACAAGTGAAAAAAAGCAGTAATCAAGATTGTTATGGGAATAAGAAATTCAACCAAAGATTCTTTGATCATCACAATTTCATAAACGGAAAGCAGTAATGACAAAGTATGTCCAACCGTAAAAAGTGTTACCAAAATTAAAACCCTTTTCCAATCTTTAAAGGAATAAGGTACTGTTAAAGCAATTAAAAAAAGTACGTGATCATAAGCATGAATATCTAAAACATGTTTTAATCCGACTGTAAAATAAACCCAGAATTCAGACATAACTAAAGATTTAATGATTTGAGGCCCTCAAACTTACGATTTATTTCGAAAAAAGTATGTTTTCGCAATTAAAAGCTTGTGAAAATTATTCAGAAAAAAGAATTAGAATTATATTTGCAATACCAATAATTAACAAAGAAGTATGTCAATTTCAGATTTATTTGATAGTGGTTTTAAAAACCGAAACAAAGGTCACTTTTCAGCAATTGTAAGAGTAGCTTTAAGCGATGGTGAAATTACACCCGAAGAAAAAGAATTTATAGATCGATTGGCTCGTAATTTAGAAATTTCTAAAGACGAGTATGAAGAAATCATGGAAAATCCGATGAAATATCCAATCAATCCGCCTTATTTATACATTCATAGATTAGAGCGTTTGTATGATTTAGCCCGAATGGTTTATGCAGATCATGTTTTGGGACCTAAGCAAAAAGAAATTTTAACTAAATTTTCGTTAGCCTTGGGTTTTACACCAAGCAATGTAAATTATATAGTTGATAAAGCCTTGTCGTTGCTGGTTTTAAATGTAGATTTAGACACTTTTATTTTTGAAATGCAACACATGAATAAATAATAAAACAGGCCTTGATTTTTCAAGGCTTTTTTTATGTTTTGAAAAGGTTGATTTCTTTAGAAAAAGTCAACTTTAACATTAAAAATCAAAATATGCCCTTTTTTTGGGTTATATTTATACAATCAATTATGTTTCAACAATTTAGTAACTAAAACTTCAAATTATGAAACCACTACTTTTACCACTCAGAACACTCATTCTTTTCTATTTCATTTCTTTAACGCTTCTTTTGATTCACTGCTCCAGCGATGACAAAAAAAAGGTTGAAATTTGTAACAATGGAATAGATGATGACGGAGATGGATTTATTGACTGTGCTGACTTTGATTGTAATGAAAGTCCGTTTTGTGCTGTTGAAATTTGTGACAATGGCATTGACGATGACGGGGATGGCTTTACCGATTGTGAAGATTTTGATTGTAATGATTTTCCGGGTTGTGATTAATCAAAGAAATCCAGCTTCAGTTTAATTAAAAAAAGCCTTGAAGAATCAAGACTTTAGTTTTGTGTTACTATTTTACTGCTTAGAGTTTATACTTTGCCATAAACTCTTCAGCTTTTTCTACCATTTTTTTACTTCCACAAAAAAACGGAGCTCTTTCGTGGAGTTCAGTGGGTTGAATTTCCATAATTCTATTGTAACCATCAGACGCTTTGCCTCCTGCTTGTTCTGCAATAAAAGCCATAGGGTTACATTCATAAAGCAAGCGTAACTTTCCGTTTGGAGCTTTTGAACTGGTTGGATAAATATAAATTCCTCCTTTTATCATGTTTCTGTGAAAATCAGAAACCAAACTACCAATATATCTTGATGTATAAGGTCTGTCTTCTTCTTCCGATTGACAATATTTGAGGTAATCTTTTACCCCTTGCGGAAAATGGATATAATTTCCTTCATTAATGGAATATATGTTTCCTGTCTCAGAATATCTCATGTTGGGATGCGACAAATAAAATGCACCGATAGCCGGATTTAATGTAAATCCGTTAACGCCATGTCCCGTTGTGTAAACTAACATGGTTGATGTGCCGTAAATCACATAACCAGCCGCAACTTGATTAACGCCGGGTTGCAGAAAATCTTCGGAAGTTGCCGGCGAACCGATTGGTGTTATTCGTCTGTAAACCGAAAAAATAGTTCCCACAGAAACGTTTACGTCAATGTTTGAAGAACCGTCTAACGGATCCATTAGCACAACATATTTGTTGTTATGGCTTTTATCACTTCCGGCCACGGTAATGAATTCGTCATTTTCTTCTGAAGCAATTCCGCAAACAATCTCACGGTTGATTAACGTTTGGATAAACACTTCATTAGCATAAACATCCAATTTTTGTTGGTCTTCACCTTGAATATTTTGTTCTCCGGCTGCTCCGACAATATCTACCAAACCGGCTTTATTCACTTTATAATTAACCACTTTAGCAGCTAATCGAATAGAATTAATGATTCTGGAAAGCTCTCCGGTTGAATATTGAAACTCTTCTTGCTTTTCGATGATAAACTCACCTAGGGTTTTGTTGCGTTCTTCCATTACGAAATCGATGTAGTTGTGTTAGTGGCACAAATATCGATATTTTTGTGATACCTATGAAAATATTATTCAAATCAATTTTTAGAATCGTAATTTTGTTTCCTTAAAAAATATAGCGTGCAAATCAGAAAAGCAGTTCCTGAAGACATGCCGGCCGTTTTAGAACTGATAAACGAGTTGGCCATTTTTGAAAAAGAACCCGAAGCAGTGGTCGTGACTGT
>JAUXNR010000588.1 GCA_030682755.1 Flavobacterium sp. | reverse complement strand
AACCACTACCTGTCCCACCTCCTGAACTGCCTGTACTTCCCGGGTTATCCGGATTTTGTGGTTGTTGCGGCTGTTCTGGATTTTGCGGTTGTTGAGGTTCTTGAGGTTCTTGAGGATTTTGTGACCCCCCCCGGGTATTGTGGGTAAGTAGCTCCTTGATTGCCTCCGGCGTTATCAGGATTAAACTCTACAATCACATCTTCACAAGAATTACTTCCAACACTACCTATGTCTATTATTCTTAATTCACCTTCAAATGTTTCAAGAGTTTTGTTTCCATTATAATAATCTTCAGAAAAGGAATCAGACATTTTATGTTTAACAAGTACAACTTTTACTTGACCGTCATTGTAATTTACTACTAAGTTGAAGAATGTTTTTTCATCTTCATCGGGATGTCCAACAACTCTAAAAGTGTAATTAGAGTTTCCTAGTGTGTCTATTACTTCAAGAATTTCATCATATTTGATAGTATAATCATCGCTTGTTCTATAAGATATTCCACCTTGTTGTTTGAGAGAAGATTTCTTTGCACTTAAAATATCCTTTTTATATCTATTAGCAATTTTTCGAGCCTCTTTCCCTTTTAATAAATTAATTTTTAAGCCTTTATTTTGAGAATTTGATTTGCTTTGTGTTTCAAAAAGTTCTTCTTTTTGACACTGCCAAAGCGAAGTACTAAGTAGGCAAATAAGTAAGAATGTGCTCCACCGCTTTAACGTTTTCGTCTTTTGACCTTTGACTTTCGACTGATTTCTTGTTACCATATAGTATACATGATTAAGAGTAAGTTACAGATAATACTTTTTTTCTTAAAATTCCAAAACTTTTATAAATCTAATAAAAATATCTTCTGTTAAGAATTTTCTTCTTACAAATTTATATAAAAATATTCATAAACGCATATATGCGTTTATGAATATTTTTATATATGATGACTTTTACATTGTGAATAATGTAAAAAATATCGATTTTATAATTGCCTTTGGTGAAAACTTACGCAGGATAAGGGTTTCTAAAAAAATTTCTCAAGAAACGCTTGCCTATTCAGCTGATATTCCAATTTCACAAGTTGGAAGAATTGAAAGAGGAGAAATAAATACAACGATAAGTTCTGTTTATGCTATATCAAAAGCATTGGATATAGAATTAACGGAATTATTCAAATTCATGAAATAATTGTCTGTTAACTCTAATTCATAAAATATAATCTTTATGACAATAGTTAAATATCTTATTTCTATTAACTCTTTTTTCTGTAAAATACATGCTAAAAATGCTGAAAAGTCTTTTTAACTTATTCTATCCCACTGTCTGCTTAGCTTGTAGCGATTTGTTGCTCACAAATGAAGCAACAATTTGCACCACTTGTCGGCATGAACTCCCTTTGACAAGGCATACAGAAATGGAAAACAATGAAATCATCAAAAGATTTTACGGGAGATTAGAGTTGGAACATGCTTCATCCTTACTCTATTTTCACAAAAAAGGAATTGTTCAGGAATTAATTCATAAATTGAAATACAAAAACCATCAGGAAATAGGCACATTTTTAGGCGAATGGTATGGCGAAGAACTGAAACCTATTCATAAAAAAGTAATTTTCGATGAGATAATACCCGTTCCGTTACATAAAAAAAGATTCAAGGAAAGAGGCTACAATCAATTGACCACTTTTGGACATGCACTCTCAAAATCATTGAATGTACCCTATAATGACAGCATTTTACACAGAGATGTTTATGCAGTAACGCAAACCAAGAAATCGTTTTTTGAGAGAACTGATGATAAAAAAACTTCTTTTGGTGTGGATTACACTCTTACTGATCATGGCAAACATTTTTTATTGATTGACGATGTAATCACCTCGGGCACAACCTTAGAGGCTTGTGGCAACGTTTTGGCCTCGATTCCCAACTCAAAACTCAGCATTGCGGCTTTAGCATACAATCAATAGTAAACAAAAACATAAAACATTTCATTTCCACTAAATATAATTGTTATTTTGTGACTCAAAATTATTTGTAACTCATGAGGTTTCTCACTATACTTCTCTTTTCACTTTTAATAACAGGATGTGCCAAACGTGGCTTTATTACCGGTGGTTTAAAAGATACTCTTTCGCCTATTTTAAAACAGAGTGATCCTAAAAATTATTCTACAAACTTTGATGCCAAAGAAATCAAACTTACCTTTGATGAGTATGTAAAGTTAAAAGACGTGAACAAACAGCTGATTGTTTCACCGTTTATGAAAAATGCTCCAATAATTACTCCATCAACAGCCAGTAAGATCATAACCATCAGAATTAAAGATACTTTATCTCCAAACACCACCTACAGTTTAAATTTCGGACAAAGCATTCAAGATAATAACGAGGGAAATCCATATCAACAATTTAAATACGTGTTTTCAACCGGCTCTTATATTGATTCGTTGACCGTTATCGGAAAAATCAAAGATGCATTTGACCCAAAACCTGATAATTTTGTGTCCATTCATTTGTATGAATACAATGAAAAGTTTTATGATTCCATCATTTACAAAGAGAATCCTAGATATATTACCAACACTTTAGATTCTGCTACAAATTTTAAGTTAGAAAACCTAAAAGCAGGAAAATATATTATAGTAGCCCTAAAAGACAACAACAACAATTATAAATTTGATCCAAAAAGAGATAAAATTGGTTTTTTCAGTGAACCAATTACTGTTCCTGAAAATTCTTTTTATGAAATAGAGTTGTTTCAAGAAGTAATTCCGTTTAAAGCACTTCGTGCCACTCAGGCTTCCGGTAATAAAATCATCATTG
>JAUXNR010000586.1 GCA_030682755.1 Flavobacterium sp. | reverse complement strand
ATGCTTCAGTAAACGGTGATTATGCTCCACATTTGCATTTTCAAATTATTTTGGACATGCAAAATTATGAAGGTGATTATCCGGGTGTTTGTAACATTAATGCTTTGCCTTTTTATAAAAAAAATTGTCCGGATCCGAATTTACTTTTAAAAATTAAATTATAAAATGAAGAAACTACTTTTATTATGTCTTATTGTTTTTGTTATCGGATGTACATCTAAAAAAGATGCCGTTAGTACCAGGCCTGTTGAAAAACCTAAGTTGGAGAAACTACCCATCAGCGAAGTGAGTTCATTACACAAAACCAGAACGTATGAATTAGGAAAAAGAGTTTTAATGACTTGCAACACTTCTACCTTTAAACCTTTTACAAATCAGGAAGCAACTCCTGAAGTTATCAAAAACATAACAAAAGATAAAATTTCATTAACTTGTCATAATGTATTGCGTGGTTTTGGAAAGTTTAATGACATGAAACTTATTGAAGTTATCAGAGATGAAGCCGCTTCGATTTCAATATTTCGGTATAAATGCGATTATGAAAAAAAATACCGAATCAAAGAACTACGCGTTTCCATAAACGATGAACATAAAATCACGGCCATAAATTCAAAAGATTGGACAGATGAATTCAAGTGAAAAATTAATTGAAAAATTTTATACCGCTTTTCAGAATTTGGATGCGGAACAAATGGTTGCTTGTTATCACAAAGAAGCTACTTTTGAAGATCCTGCTTTTGGCAAATTAAATTATGATGAAGTTTGTGCCATGTGGAACATGTTACTTGAACGAAGCAAAGGACACTTAAAAATTGAATTTTCTGCCACTGATGCCAATGAAAATTACGGAAGCACAATCTGGATTGCCACCTATCTTTTCAGTAAAACCAACAGACAAGTTCGCAATGTAATCAAAGCTAAATTCGAATTTAAAGAAGGCTTAATCTATTGTCACAAAGATTGTTTTGATTTATGGAAATGGAGCAAAATGGCTTTGGGATGGAAAGGTTATTTATTAGGCTGGACATCTTTTATGAAACGTAAAATTCAATCGGAAGCTAAAAAATCGCTTGCTATTTATAGGTCTAAAAATTAATTGCTTTTGTATTCCAATTCAAATTGGAATGATACTGTAATGCTCCGTTCTCAACCACAAGTGGACAATCAAAATTATTGGTATATAAACCACCAGTTCCCAGACCTTGTGGCATTGGATTGTTTTGCATAAAAGTCCATTGAGCAATGGCATTTAGTCCGATATTGCTTTCCAAAGCCGATGTGATCCACCATTTAATTTGTAAGGCTTCTGCACAATCAATCCATTCTTTTGTACCTCTAAATCCGCCAATCAAACTTGGTTTCAAAATAATATAGTGCGGTTGAATTTCGGCAAGCAGTTTTTTCTTTTCTTCAAGAGAAAATACACCAATTAATTCTTCATCCAAAGCAATGGGTAATGGCGAGACTTTACATAATTCTGCCATTGCAACGTGCTGATCTTTGGCAATCGGTTGTTCAATACTATGAATATGAAAAGTAGCTAATTGTTTTAATTTATCTAAGGCTTCATTGGGAGAAAACGCCCCGTTTGCATCTACACGAATTTCTATGGTTTTTTCATCAAAATGGTTTCGGATAAAGGCCAGCAATCCGAGTTCCTTCTCAAAATCAATCGAACCAATCTTGAGTTTGATGCACTTAAAATTTTGCTTTAATTTTTGTTCGATTTGTTCTTTCATAAAAGATTCCTCTCCCATCCATACCAATCCGTTAATTGGGATGGCTTGTTTTTGCTTTGTAAAATCAGAAGGAAAAAGCACAAACGAATGTTCCGCTTGCAAGGATTTGAAAGCCATTTCAACGCCAAATTGAATCGAAGGGAATTCAATCAAAGCTTCCCACAATTGCCTTTCACCCAAATGAATATTTTTACAAACCCATTGTAATTTTTGTTCATAATCCGGTCTGTCGTCAACACTCAAGGTACGCAAAATGCCGCACTCTCCTATCCCTCTTTTTCCCTCTTCTTCAAGAATGATAAACCAAGTTTCTTTTTCAGTAAGGATGCCTCTTGAAGTACCGGAAGGTGTTTTAAATTGTAAAGAATATTTTAAATAGGTTGCTTTCAAAGAATATTATATTTCAATAAAATCACCAATTTCCAACAACATCAAATCTTTTCCTTTTTCAAAGAATTTTTTAAT
>JAUXNR010000580.1 GCA_030682755.1 Flavobacterium sp. | reverse complement strand
CGGCAATTTCGTGATTCATCAACAATGTGAATGAACCATCGCCGTTGTCAATAGCCCCCAGGCCATCTGGCACACCTACCATGCGGTAACCGTTAGCTGCAGTTTCACCCACCGTGATAATGGGGCGTACTTCCCAGTCTGCGGTCGCAGGTTGAATATAGGCATCATCTGCCACAGCAGAGATACAGCTAAAAACCAGCAAAATTGCCAAGTATTGTGTCATTGTTTTCATAATGAGAATTATAGCCTTTCAAACTGTAAAAAAAAGCCCGCTTGCGCGGGCTAAAGAGATGCGGCGTAAACCGCAAGGAGATACTTATCTAACTTTTATCAATCAAGCTCTAGAAATCAAGCTGAGCGCGTAGGTTAACTGCTTTTTCTTTATCCTCAGTACATACTACACCAGCAGCACAATCCATGCTGGTAGTGACGTAGTTAGCCATGAAGCGTACATTCGGGCTTGGAATCCATTTTAAACCAATGGTCCAGGCATCCACTTCATTGAATTTATTTTGAGCCGCTATACCCGCTGCTGGAATAGCCGCATTAACACCATAAGCATTCACTAAATCAGCCGCTTTAAAATCAGAAGCATCTAGCTTGCTATAACGCGCACCGATTTCCCATGCACCAGTACCCCATTTTCCGGCTTTAGGGTCAAAGTTGTTTTTTGGTTTCATACGACCACCGAACATGCCGCCTTTATACACGTCGGCATAGTTTTCACCAGTAATCATCCAGTTCACGGCTGCATACCAAGCGGTAATATCCTTATCGCCAGCAGTGCCTCCAGCTATTAATGTAGGTGCGTCTGCTTCAAATTTCGCTTTTAACCACTCACCTTGCACTTTAACTGGTCCATAAGCTACAGCGCCTTCTAAACCCGTGCGTTTTAAGTCATAACCACTGTTTGCAGTACCGATTGTAGAAAACGTATTGGTTTTAACTGTGCTAGTCCCACGGCCTTCTGTACGAATGTCGATTGCATTAGTTAGGTCAGTATCAGTAGTACTAGAATACGCAGCACCGATGTGGTAAACCGCATCTTTTTGATCCATCAATTCAGCAATATTGACTGTAGCGCGACCAGTCACAGACTTGCC
>JAUXNR010000578.1 GCA_030682755.1 Flavobacterium sp. | reverse complement strand
GTGTTCCTTTTAAACCACTGTACTCTCCGAATCCCGATAGCTATCTGGACCCGCTAACTACTAAATGGCTTCAAATATAACCAAGTTTTTTATCGTTTTTAATCCAGAGATCTAAAAATATAAACTCATTATAGCAGGGTAGAAAATAATAATCGCTTAAAGTCAGTCCCGATAGCTATCAAGATTCACCGAGCTGCGTTCTAGATAGGAGACATAGGGTAGTCGGGTTTATTATTAGGTTTGCTGCCTACTGCGTAGGAGGTTCCTTCCGCCGTGGCGGGATAAAATTTCGTCTTCGACATCCCGCGGGATGACAAACTTAAGTGTAATACTAAAAATTAAATAAATGATTTACAATAAAATAGCAAGTAAAGAAATCTGATTTTAATTATTTTAGGGTTTATGTTTTTTATTGTAATCTTTTAATTTAAGTTTGTTTCAACTTTAAAAATGGCTTCCTTATGAAAAAAACTATTTTAGGATTACTGTTAGTAATTGTTTTAGCCGGGTATTCAAAAGTAATAACTGTTACTACAGATGACTATACTGATTCTCAATTGGATTCTGCTGTTTTTCTAGTGTCAAGTAGTATGAATATTTTAGGTCCTGATTTAACAATTGCCAACAATACAGCGGTTTGTGAAGGAAATACAACAACTCTTTCCACAGGATTGAGTACCTCAGATTATACTTTCTTATGGAATAAAGACGGTGTTGTAATTTCAAACGAAACAGGTTCCTCATTAGTTGTAACACAACCCGGAATATATGAAGTAGTTTATACCACTATTGCAACAAGTGTGGTAAATACAGATTCTATTGTTATAGAATATAGTACACCACCATTAGTAGGAACATTTGACAATATCATCGCTTGCGAAGGGTATGATCTCCCTTTTTTATCGGTTGGTAATTATTGTACCGGCCCAAATGGTTCCGGTGTTTTACTTTTCGCAGGACAAATCATCACCAGTAGTGTACTTCTTTATGTTTATGCAAGTAATGGAAATTGTAGTAGCGAAACTTCTTTTATGGTAACCATTGAAGAGACACCATTTGTTGTACAGCCACAAAATTTGATTATAAGCGAGGAAAACTCAGATGGTGTGGCAACTTTCGATTTAACTAGTCAAATACCGGCAATTTTGAATGGTCAATCTCCAGTCAATTTTCAAGTTAGTTTTTTTGAAACGGAAAGTGATGCAACTAATAATGTCAATGAAATTGCAAACCCAACGAATTATACAAATACTTCTAATTTTCAGGTGATTTATTGTAGAGTGAGTACTACAAACTCAAATTGTTTTGCACTTTCGAGTTTTGTACTGGAAGTAGTTAATGTTTCTGCAATCATTACTTTTCAAGATTTTATCATTTATGAAAATAATACAGATGGGGTAGGTACTTTTGATTTGACAACCCAAATACCATCGATAATTGGTGTTGATTCCAATCCCGATGATTACATCGTTACATTTTTTCTGAGCTATGAAGATGCCATTTCTAATTTAAATCAAATTACAAATCCAACGGCTTTTGTTAATACTTCTAATCCTCAAACTATATATGTAAGAGTTACTTATTTGGGCGGAAGATCAACTACTTCAACTACTGTAGTTGGTTCTATCATTTTATCAGTTCAAGAACCACTTTCAGTTTTGGATGTTGACTTGGGGAAAGTAACTATCAGTCCGAATCCTGTTGTCGATTATATGACTGTTGCTGCTAAAGAAAATTTCAGTTCCATTGTTGTTTTTAATGCGTTAGGTCAATTGGTTTATCAAAAGAAAGTAACTACTAATGAGGAAAAAGTAGATTTGTCAGCATTGCCTTCAGGAAATTATATCGTCAAAATAAATTCTGAAACGGCTAGTAACGTTTTAAAGGTAATTAAACTATAAATTTCAATTTTACAGTAGCTCCCCGCAGTCTCTCCGGTGTTATGGAACGCTGCGAAGTCAGTCACGATAGCTATAGGGATTCGCAGAGCATTCGTGCACACTTAGGAGATCGGGGGGTAGTACTTTTATTTTCTCTTTGTACCAAATTCAATTGTATAAGGTGCTAATCTGTTTCCACCATCTTCTTTTGCAAAGTTCGAAATAATTAAATGATAATTAGCGTTTGGCTTTAATTTGTCCACTTCAAATGAAAATTTTCGTTTGTCTTCACTCCAACCTATTATTGTCTTAATTTTTAAAAACTCTCCAGCTTTTGATTCATCAAAATCAATACTTCTACAACAACTACTCATTGGCTCTGAAAACTCTATCGTAATTATCTTTAATTTTGGCGATATTTTTTTACTACCATTTTTAAA
>JAUXNR010000566.1 GCA_030682755.1 Flavobacterium sp. | reverse complement strand
TTCACTTTCTTTAATTATAATACCGTTTTCATTAAGAAGATTTAAATTTCGATAGGCTACATTTTCAAAATTCTCTAAATATAAATTTTCAACATCTTTATAGTGATCAAGAATGTTTAATAATTCTTCTCCACGTTGTTTAATTTTATGGTCCTTAATGAATTTTAATAAGTCTTGTTTATTAAGTAAATCTAAAATATCACGAGGCTTTATATTATAATCAAGCAATAAATTAGCTGTCAAAACATATTCTTCTTGCAGTTCAAATTGCTCTTTCAGTTCTTTATTCAACTTTGGTAATGATTGATTAAGCTCTGTTAACATTTTTTCATAACCATCTAGTGAGATTCCTACCTTTTCATCTTTTTCTACATTTTCAAAGTATTCAATAAGACTTTTAATTTTATCTTCTAGAGTATTTCCTTTTAAATTAGGAATATTTAAACCTTTTTCACAAAGCTCATTAAGTGTCTTTTTCTTTTCAGTTAGACTCATTCCTTCTTTATAAATGTCATTTGACAATAATCCAGAAAAAGAAATTCCTTCTTTGATTATTCCTTCTATTTTTTGAGTAACATTTAATTTTTTATCAATATTATGACTTTTAGCAATTTGATTTATGACTGGTTCTCTGAGTAATTTTAAAGTACGACGATAAAACTTATCTGAAATTTCCTTTTCTCTCACTTTTCTCAACAAACGAACCATTTCGTCAGCCACATAAATAGTGTTATCCTTTTTAGAATAAAATACCACACCAAGATTTTTCAAATTATTAATTACATCTTGAATTTCATATTTCTTGATAGGTAGTATTGAGTAATTTATAAGTTTAATTTCTTCTTGTGAAAGTCCAAGTTGTTTTGATAATGTGAGTATGATTGATAATTCGTCTCCAGTTATTTTTGCATCTCTATTGTTTGCTATATCATTATTATAAGCAGTATATAAGCATGATTTATAGATTTGATAATCTCTCTTTCTTGCGGCACTAATTTCAGATTTTTCATTATCTAATTCTATACTAAGTTGTTTTGTTTTATTCTTGAGATTTTTAATTTCATTTTCGTATAAACGAGAGAACCAATCTTGTTTCATGATACAATTTCCATCACGAATAATAATATCAATAAGAATGTCTAATTGAGAATTAGCTTCTTGAAACTCACACACTAAATGATTAACAAATTCATCAGAAATCAACTCAAATATATTAGATATGTTTTGACTATCAACTGTTTTAATTGTCTTGTCTGTAGTATTTAATATTTTTTCAATTTCTTTTGAGGACTTCGGCTTTTTTGAAATTATATTATCAATTATTTTAATAAAAGAGTTCTTCTCTAAAGAACCAAGTTTGTCTAGTATTTTTTCTAATTTCATATTTTGTAATTTTAGTGCTTTCTATTGGTTCAAAAATTTAAGTGCTTAATATTTTTATCTAGCCTATCTATAGTTGTAGCTTGAAAAAAGAATTTTACTAAAGTATATTGCTATGACTTTTGATAGTTGTAATTATATACTTTGCTCTTATTTAGTAATATTCCCCACTAAAATACTAAAAATTTTAACATTTCAATCACTACAAAAATTAATTTTAATAAAATAGCCTGAAAACAGCTACATGTTTTTTCGCCTTTAAAATTTCACCAACCTCATTTTACAGTAGTTTAAAACATTCCCCAATCTCTTTTGTAAGTTTTTAATGATTATTTTTCGTGTAATTGAAAATAAATCAAAAAAAAGTAGTCAAAAATGATGATAATTAAAATATTTTGTTAATTTTATCTCGCCCTTAAATCTATTATTAACTTAAATCTTAACCTATGGCTATTTGCTACGAATCCGTAGACAAGGACAAACTCACGTCCCTTGTGTTTCCTAAGTCTGATGTTTTGTGTAAAAAAGAAGCTATGCAACAACGTATAGCCGAACTAAAACTGGCGTTGTCTTTTGGAAATTTAGATTATTTCAAAATTAAAATTTATTTTGCCGATAACAAGTCTAAGAAGGTTGTAGAGGCTAATGTATGTGGAGTAACCGATGAACGCGTTATTCTCAACCACGGAATTGGTATTCCAATCAACCGTATTTACAGAACATTCAAATTTTACAATTAAGTTGTAAACGTTTCATTTTTTTAATTTGAAACCTTTAAAACTAAAGTAATTTTTAGTTTGTTTATTGTTTGAGAGCACCTGTTTATAGTTAAACAGGTGCTTTTTACATCTCGTTTAGTTGCGTAGCGTCTAAATTGTGTTTTTTATAAAATTCTAATGCCTTCGTTTTCAAATCTGACGCTTTTTTTGAATCGTTTATTTTAGTATAATACACAATTTCCTGATATAAAATATCGGCTTGCAACGCTACTTCTTCCACGGATTTTGAAAAAGTATCCAACTCCAATTTTATAAGATCCAGTTCTTTTTTATTCATGAACAGTTTCATGAAAAAATCTGTGATATATAATGAAGCATACATATTAGATTTTTCAGCGGTAAGCAATTCCTCAAACAAACGTACTGCCTCTTTGGTATTTCCCTCACGATACAAAGCGGTGGCTTCAGTTTCCCATAAAAAGTCGTTCGGGTTGTTACTCAAACCTAAAGTCAGAATCATTTCTTTGGCTTTGGAAATTTGTGCAAGTGACCACGATTTTTTTTCATCTCCTCTGAGGGAATGCAAAAGAATGCGTTCCAACTGTTCTGATTCAGTTCCGGCTTTGGCACCCTTTTCAAATCCTTTGAGTTTAGCTCTGTTTTCATACCAATACACATAAAACCCATTGGTGATGGAAAACACGGCATTTTTTAAAATTAAATAACTCTGTTGTGTTCCCAAATTTTCTTTTGGATAAACCGAATACAAGGCTGTTGAAATTTCGTTTTGTAATTTGTCGTTTTGATACAATTGCACCAAATCAGCATAGGCATATAATGTTCTGATGGTTCTGTCGCCACTTTCATATTTTTCCTGTAAACTTCCTGTTCGGGCAGTTGGGTTTAAAGCGGTTTTTCCGATGCCTAGCAAATAGTCCACGTCTGCTTTGGCTCCTGAATAATGAACAAATTTTTTATTTGCATCAAAAAACAGAAAAAAGGGTACACCTTGAAACTTTAATCCCGTTTCGGTCATAAAGTCTAAATCGGCTCCTTGTAATCCGCCGTTGGTATTCAGTTTGTAATTGATGAAATTGGAATTATAGAATTTAGCCATTTCCGAATTGGAAAATAACGGTTCAATGCTTTTGCAAATCGTGCAATCAGAGTTGTAATATTCAATAAATACCAGTTTGTTTTCTTTTTTTGCTTTTTCAAAAGCAGTTTGGAGTGTTTCTTCAAATTGTACATTTTGACAGGAAACAAATTGAAAAGTAAACAGAAAAAGGAATATAAAAGTTCTCAAAATAACAGATTTAAGTAGGGCTAAGATACTGTTTTTGGAATTTTTATAAAAATTAGAATAGGAGTTTAATGAATATTTAACCTTATCAAGTCTTATGTTCTGTTGATAATGATGGGAAAAACATATTGACATCTAACTTGTTGCTTGTCTTTTAATGCAGGATACCAAGGTTCGTCAAATTTATCCAAAACCCGAATTGCCTCTTTACTGTAGGATTCCGGAACATCATTTAAAACTTTGATATCTGAAATAGTGCCGTCAATTTCTACAATAAAACTACAGACAATTTCAGAGATGGGTAAATTGTCTTTTGGGAATTTAAAATTGCGGGACAAAAACCGATTCATGGCATTATCACCATACATTAACTTGGGTTTTGTGTCAACTTCACTTTCTAAATAAATTGTATTACCTGAAACAGAATGATTCAGTTTTGTGGTGTAATCCGTTTTGGTTTGGGCTAACCCTGAAAAGGAAAACAAAAAAATAAAAAGTAGGTATTTCATGTCGCAACGAGTAATAAGTAGAAAACTCAATTTTGTATATAAAAGTATAAAAGAAATTTCATTTGTTTTAAAAAAAGCACCAATCCGTTTCCAAATTGGTGCTTTCCAATTAACTAATCAATATGAAAAAACTACTTACTTTACTAATTCACTTTGGTTTCTAAAAACCAATTCGTTATCAAAACTATCAAGCAAAATGATGCTGTCGGTTTTTACGGTGCCGCTCAAAATTTCTTTTGATAATTTGTTTAACACTTCGCGTTGAATTACTCGTTTCACCGGCCTGGCTCCGAATTGTGGATCATAGCCTTTCTTCGCTAAATAATCAATCGCTTCCGGAGTAGCATCCATTGTGATGTTTTGCTGTGCTAACATTTTGGTGACACTTTTTAACTGCAAACCAACGATTTCTCTAATATTTGCATTGGATAAAGGCGTGAACATCACAATTTCATCGATTCTATTAATGAACTCCGGACGAACAGTTTGTTTTAATAATCCTAACACTTCCACTTTGGCTGCTTCCGTGGCGGCTTCAATTCCACTTGAGAGATTTTCAAATTTCTCTTGAATAATATGACTTCCCATGTTGGAGGTCATAATAATGATAGTGTTTTTAAAATCGGCCACACGGCCTTTGTTATCGGTTAATCTTCCTTCATCCAACACTTGTAAAAGTATGTTGAACGTATCGGGATGAGCTTTTTCAATTTCATCTAACAGTACAACAGAATAGGGTTTTCTTCTAACAGCTTCGGTTAGTTGACCACCTTCGTCATAACCCACATACCCCGGAGGAGCACCCACTAATCTGCTCACGGCGTGACGTTCTTGGTATTCGCTCATGTCAATTCGGGTCATCGCATTTTCATCGTCAAATAAATATTCGGCTAATGCTTTGGCTAATTCGGTTTTTCCGACTCCGGTTGTTCCTAAGAAAAGAAAAGTTCCTATTGGTTTTTTCATATCCTGTAATCCGGCACGGCTTCTCCGAACAGCATCACTAATGGCTTCGATGGCTTCTTCCTGACCAACGACACGGTGGTGTAATTCGTCTTCTAATTTTAATAATTTTTCACGCTCGCCTTGCAGCATTTTGGTCACGGGTACACCGGTCCATTTGGCTACCACTTCGGCGATATCTTCACGGGTTACTTCTTCTTTGATTAGGGAAGTTCCGGACTGATTTTCTTGCAACTGAATTTGCAATTTGTCCAAACGCTCTTGAGCTTCTTTGATTTTTCCGTAACGGATTTCGGCTACTTTTCCGTAATCGCCATCACGTTCAGCTCTTTCTGCTTCTAATTTGAAGTTTTCAATTTCAACTTTTACGTTTTGAATGTTATCCACAACTTCTTTTTCCGATTTCCATTTGGCAAAAATCTCGTTGCGTTCTTCTTTTAAATTGGCCAATTCCAATCCTAAAATTTTTAATTTCGACTCATCATTCTCACGTTTGATGGCTTCAATTTCAATTTCCAATTGCATGATTTTTCGATCCAAAACATCTAATTCTTCTGGTTTGGAATTGATTTCCATTCGAAGTTTAGAAGCCGCTTCGTCCATTAAATCAATCGCTTTGTCCGGCAAAAATCGATTGGAAATATAGCGTTGCGATAATTCTACGGCAGCAATAATGGCTTCGTCTTTAATACGGACTTTATGATGCGTTTCATATTTTTCTTTGATACCACGTAAAATCGAAATTGCACTTTCAGTATCCGGTTCATCCACCATGATTTTTTGAAAACGTCTTTCGAGGGCTTTGTCTTTTTCAAAATATTTTTGGTATTCGTCTAAAGTGGTTGCACCGATTGCACGTAATTCGCCACGAGCCAAAGCAGGTTTTAAAATGTTTGCGGCATCCATCGCACCTTCGCCACCACCGGCACCAACCAGCGTGTGAATCTCATCAATGAATAAAACAATGTCACCTTCGGCTGCAATTACTTCTTTCACAACAGATTTCAGGCGTTCTTCAAATTCACCTTTGTATTTTGCTCCGGCGATTAACGAACCCATATCCAACGAAAAAACGATTTTGTCTTTTAGGTTTTCGGGAACGTCGCCATCTACAATTCGGTGAGCTAAACCTTCGGCAATGGCGGTTTTACCAACACCGGGTTCACCAACTAACATCGGGTTATTTTTGGTTCTTCGGGATAGAATTTGCAGGACTCTGCGTATTTCTTCATCACGACCAATTACAGGATCGAGTTTGCTGTTTTTGGCTAATTCGTTGAGGTTTTTGGCGTATTTATTCAAAGCGTTATATGTTTCTTCAGCAGAAGCAGACGTTACTCTTTCGCCTTTTCGCAATTCAGCAATCGCGGCTTCCAAACCTTTTTCAGTCACACCTTGATCTTTTAAAATCTGAGCGACTTTGCTTTTCGATTTAAAAATGGCTAAGAGTAAATGTTCAATAGAAACGTATTCATCATTCATTTTTTTAGCAATGATGGATGCTTCGTTTAGCATTGTTCCGGCTTCACGAGAAAGCATAATTTCGCCACCCGAAACTTTTGGAAAACTCTGAATCGTACTATCTAAAATTTGAGAAAACAAGTTGACATTCACATTCATTTTTTTCAAAATAAACGGAGCTACGTTTTCATCAACTTCTAAAATCCCTTTAAATATATGTTCATTTTCCAGTTGTTGCTGACCAAAACTTTGTGCAATTTGCTGAGCTTGTTGCAAAGCTTCTTGCGATTTGATGGTTAAATTTTTTAAATTCATCTGTTGTATTTTTATGTTTTTGAGGCAATTAAATGCCTATTAATTTGGTATCTTTGTGGAGAATTAGTCAACTACTATTCCAAATCTAAAACTAAGACAAAATGACTTATTTTTGAATGAAATTTATTCAAAAGCAAGTCAAAATGTCTTAAAATACGTCAAAAATGAGTTTTTTCACCAATTTATTCGGAAATTCAGAAGAAGGAAATTCATCCAAAGTAGCGTGGAGGATGTTAACCGATTTAGGTCAGCTTAATGAATTAATTGAATTATCACACCAACAACCGGTTTTGATTTTTAAACACAGCACACGCTGCAGCATCAGTCGTTTTGCGTTGAAAACTTTTGAAAACGAATATGATTTTACAGCAGAAGAACTTCAGCCGTATTTCTTAGATTTATTGCAATACAGAACCATTTCAAACGAAATTGCCCATCGGTTTGGCGTGATGCATCATTCGCCACAAATCCTTATGATTAAAGAAGGAAAATGTGTTTATGATGAATCGCATGATGGGATTGAGGTGGAAGGTTTGAAGAGGTTTTTGGGATAGTTTGCAGTCGCAGTTTTCAGAACCCAATTGTATAATAGTTTTTTAAATTTATAAAACCTCACCCCGACCCCTCTCCAAAGGAGAGGGGAGACGAGACGTATAAAACAGTGCTAATTTTAAAGTTTTAAATCCGTTCAAATCCATTTTTTATCAGCGTTTTGCGAAGCAAATCAGCTAAATCCGCGTTCCGTCTACAAAGTGCTACAACATTTTGCCTCAAAAAACTTACCTTCTAATTCTATTCCTCGAAATAATATCCTTCAACTTCAACTTCAAATCCTCGCCCGTATCATAAACCATTTGTTCATTACTAGGGAAAGGCACAGCTCTTCTGCCAAAATAAGTGATATATTGCTCATCAAAGGCTCTTCTATCGCCTCGAACGGTGGCATAAATATTCTCAAAAACACATTCACTTCCTAGCGGATACGTGTTTGTTAATTGATTGGTATTGAAATCAATATAATCTACTTTTGCCACTACTTGGCAAGCTTTGAATTGTGTGAATTCATAAGCCGTACCTTTAACTGTGATGAATTTGTCAACTTTTATGGGATTTCCTAAACTATCGCGAACAATATTTCCGTTAGCATCTACAAGGTTTTTTACACCGTCTTTTATTTGTCGCTCTTTATCAAATTGTTTTTCACGGATTTGTTCAGGTGAAATAGTGATTTCTCTGAAGTTTACAATGATACCGAAATCATAATGGATGTCTTTAACGCGATTACTGTGGTAAACCGTCCATTTGTCATTCAATCCATAAGTGCTGAAATCCAATAAATCATTTTGTAAACGAACCGGAATTACCATATTCGTTTCATTTTTTGTGTAAACATGCACAAAATCGGTCCCTTTAAATTGGGCTTCGTCAATTAGTTTTGTAACATCTTTAAAGCCTGGGTTGATTTTATTCAAATAAATCAAATCATCATAAACTTGACGTGATTGCAATTTATTGGCATTCTTTAATAGATTTTTTGAATTGGTATATAAGTAATTGGATAAAGCATTTTTGCTGTCAATTATTTCAGTAGAATAATCGTCAAATGGAAATTGAGCATTTTTATTTTCCTTTAAAAAACGTAAGGGTAATAATGGTCTGATGTTTTCCTGACGGTTGTTTAATTGAACATAAGTTTTAAAAATATTTTCCAAATTTGCCGGATTAGCATCTTTAGACCACATTTCAATGTTTCTCAAGTCACGCTCTTTTGCTTTTGCAAAAGCTTCTTCAAGAATATACACATAATCTTGTTTGCCTTTTGCATTTTTATTTCCTCTCAAACTATTGATTGCAATGTCAATAGCTTGATCATAATTGCCTGAATTTAAAGCGTTAGTGGATTGTTTTACACCACATGAAGCCAGGCTTGCCAATAAAAGAAATAGTAAAATTCTTTTCATATAAAGACGAGTTATATTTTAACCAAATATATAAAACAACTTTAAAATAGTTAAAAAAAAAATCCGGTTTCCCGGATTTTAAATTATTTTCTGACAAATGGAGGTAAAAGTTTGCTGGATACTTCACCAAAACCGATTCGGACTTGACTGTTTTGACAATACCCTTTCATGATGACGGTATCGTTATCATTAATGAATTTTCGTTCGGTTCCATCTGACAATTTGATTGGATTTTTTCCACCCCAAGTTAATTCAAGCATTGATCCGAAACTGTCTGGAGTGGGTCCTGAAATGGTGCCGCTTCCCATCATATCACCTGAATTTACTTTGCAACCATTCGAAGTATGGTGTGCCAATTGTTGAGCCATGGACCAATACATGTATTTAAAATTGGATTTGCTTACCAAAGTGGACTCTTTTTTATCAGGAGCAATATAAACTTCCAAGTTGATGTCATACGCATGCTTTCCTTTTTGTTGTAAATAGGGAAGGGGAGCCGGCTCTTGTTTCGGACCTTTGGTTCTAAAAGGCTCCAAAGCATCCATAGTCACAATCCAAGGCGAAATGGATGAAGCAAAATTCTTAGCTAAAAAGGGGCCGAGTGGAACATATTCCCATTTTTGAATATCGCGGGCACTCCAATCGTTTAATAAAACCATTCCGAAAATGTAATCTTCTGCCTCCGCAACAGGAATGTTTTCTCCCATGATGTTGGCATCGGTTGTAATGAAAGCCGTTTCTAATTCAAAATCAACCAAACGCGACGGACCAAAAACAGGTTGCGTATCGCCATTCGGCAACGTTTGTCCCATCGGTCTGTGAACCGGAATGCCTGATGGAACAATGCTGGAACTTCTGCCGTGATAACCTACAGGAATATGAAGCCAGTTGGGCAACAACGCATTTTCAGGGTCGCGAAACATTTTACCAACGTTAGTAGCATGTTCTTTACTTGAATAAAAATCTGTGTAATCTCCAATTAAAACCGGAAGTTGCATTTCCACTTCATTGATATTGAATATAATGATATCTCGGTCTTTGGCATTATCTCTTAACTTGGGATTATTGCTGTCAAATAAATCTGCAATTCTGTTTCGCACCAATCGCCATGTCTTTTTTCCATCTGAAATAAAGTCATTTAAAGTGTCTTGCATGAACATATCGTCAGTTAACTCAATACCTTCAAAGTAATTTAGTTGTTGCATGGCTCCCAAATCAATCGCACAATCGCCAATTCGTGTTCCGATTGTAATGATGTCATCTTTGGTTAAAAAGACACCAAACGGAATGTTTTGAATGGGAAAGTCGCTGTTACTAGGGACGTTAATCCATGATTTTCG
>JAUXNR010000543.1 GCA_030682755.1 Flavobacterium sp. | reverse complement strand
GTAAGGCTTTAAAAAGTGATGCCTCGTTAGAACAAAATTTAGTCAACAATCCTTCCGGTAAAGTGGTATTTAAAGTAGCAGATGGTAAATGTGGGAAACAGGTAGTTATTCTGCCTACTGAAGCTTTTAAAAAGCAATCTTTGGTTAGTTACATGGATCAGAATCAATTTGATTTGGTCGAAGAATTTATAGTGCAACATCCCAAACTCAATGAATTAGCACCGACTGCTGTAAATACAGTTCGAATTTTTACACAGTTGAACAGCAATAATGAAGTGGAGATTTTGGGTTGTCGCCTACGAATTTCTGTAAACTCACCGGTAGATAACATGGCAGCGGGTAATTTAGCAGCTTGTATTGATGAAGCGACAGGTATAGTAAACAGTCCGGCAGTCTATAGCGATATTACCAAACAAGAAGTAACAAAACACCCAATAACCGGTGTTGAAATAGTAGGTTTTCAAATTCCATTTTGGGATCAAACCGTGGCTATGACTAAGGAAGCAGCATTAGTACACCCTCAAAACAGGTCTATAGGTTGGGATATTGTAATCACTGAAAAGGGACCGGGTTTTATTGAAGGAAATCACGATTGGTGTAAGTTGTTGTGGCAGTTGCCGGCAAAAAAAGGATTGAAGCATTTATTAGAAGTACATCAAAATGCTCTATAAAACAATATTTAAACGTCTCCTTGATTTTATAGTCTCATTGCTTTTGCTCTTGGTTTTTTTGCCTTTGTTGGTCTTGGTTATGTGTTTGTTGTTTATTCAAAATAAAGGCAAACCTTTTTTCTTTCAGGAGCGTCCCGGGTACTTACAAAGACCGTTTAAAATCATCAAGTTTAAAACCATGACCGATGCGAAAGATGCTTCGGGTCAATTATTACCGGATTTCAAACGACTTACCAAACTAGGAAGTGTAATTCGCAAATTGTCCCTGGATGAATTGCCACAATTACTCAATGTTTTAAAAGGCGATATGAGTTTGGTGGGGCCAAGGCCTTTGTTGTTTAAGTATATTCCACTGTTTTCTGAGGAGCAAAACAGAAGACACGAGGTAAAACCCGGAATCACAGGTTGGGCACAAGTCAACGGAAGAAATTCCATTTCATGGACCAGAAAGTTTGAATTGGATGTGTATTATGTTGATCATGTTTCTTTCCTGTTGGATGTAAAAATACTTTGGCTTACGTTTTTAAAAGTAATCCAAAGAGAAGGCGTTAATCAATCGGATGACCGTCCAATGCAACCGTTTAACGGTTTAAATTAAAAAAAAAACAGTAGTATGAATATTCTAATTACGGGTGTTGGAGGTCCTACTCCCAGAAGTTTTGCCATCGCCTTAAAAAAGTATGCTTCTTTTAAAAATTTGAGGCTTATTGCTACGGATATCAATCCTTTATCGATGGGTCTATATCAGCATGATTTGTTTGACGTGTCTTATGTTGTTCCCAGAGCGACAGCTTCTGATTATTGGGAAGTTATTCAAAATATTGTGGATAAAGAGCACATTACGATGGCTGTTATACTTCCTGAACTGGAAGTGATGGAATGGTCTAAGCGTAATGAAACAGAAGGTGTTCCCTGTAATGTATTGTTGCCTTCTTCTACTATGGCTTCTTTTTTGGTTGATAAAGCAAAAATGACTGAAATCCTAGATCCTTTAGGTTTGGTTCCCCCGTCAGTTTCTTTTGATCGGGATTTAGAAGATATTTCCGTTGTTTTTGATACTTTGGGAGACGATTTTTGGGTTAGAAGTTCATCAGGCACCAGTGGTTTGGGTTCTTTGCATATAGACTCCCAAGCGGCTTTACGAAATTGGATTCAGATTAATCCGGGTGTTACTCATTTTCTGGCAAGTACGTTTTTGACCGGTCGGAATTTAGCTTGTAAATTGTTGTATTGGGAAGGAAAGTTAGTGCGTTCTGCTTGTGCAGAACGTGTCAATTATATCATGGCAAAAGTAGCTCCTTCCGGAATAACAGGGAATACTTCTTTTGGACGTTTGCTTAATGAGCCTAAATTGGTTGAGGTTGCTACCCAGGCGATGGATAAAATGTTTGCTTATACAGGGTCTGATAAACATGGTTTTTATACGGTTGACTTTAAGGAGGATTCGTTGGGGAAACCTTATATCACGGAAGTGAATGTGCGTCATGTTGCTTTTACGCAATGTTTTGCTGCCGGTGGTGCTAATTTTGCGGCTGATACGGTTCAATTGCTTTCTGATCCAGATGCTTTTGATATGGATTATAGGATGTATGAATTTGAGGAGGGTTTGATATTTTTGAGGGATGTTGATTCGTTGCCGGTTATTATGAGGGAGGGGGAGTTGTTGGGGTAAAAGTTTAAGAGTTTATAAGATAAGGCCTTCGAGAAATCGGGGGCTTTTTTTTAGTTGGGAGTTTGGAGTTGACAGTATGGAGTTTAAAGGTTTAAAAGTTTAAA
>JAUXNR010000537.1 GCA_030682755.1 Flavobacterium sp. | reverse complement strand
AATAGGATCATTTGCTGTTCGGTTCATGTAAGTAGTCATAAATGCCCAACCATCATATTTCACCATAGCATCCAATAAAACCGATTGCATATCACGCTTGTCAAATAAATCATCTCCCAATTGACCTTGGGTAAATCTAGCTCGTATGTTTTTGTGTAAAGCACCGGATAGCATCATTTTTGGAGTTGTTTCTCTTGCAATATCGCCTTCAAAATTGGTCCCGTCTTTGGTAAAACTTCCAAATGGAAACAATTCAACTTTTCCGGTTAAGGCATAGCCATTATCAGGATTCTTGGTCACATTTCTACCATTTCCGGTACTGATAGCTGTTTTTAAATTATATGAAAAAACATCTTTCTTCTCATGTAAATAATAGGTTTGAATTCCGAAATCACGGTCAATATTAAAACGAGCATTGTTGATTGTTCTATCTGTCAACTGCAAAGCTCCGGATGAATTCACACGTTGTCTGTTTCCGGGAAGCTTTGTTTGACCAAAAGCAATACTCCAATATCTATTTGGTCTGTAAAACATTACCGCATCACGAATGATGTTTACGTTTTCTCCATCTTCAATCACACCAACATCTCCGGGTGCAAATGACAATTGAATGGCATACAAAAACTTCGGATTCCCAACAAAACCATCAAAACGCAAACGCAATCTTCTGATTTGCCCATCTATAATTTCATCTTGATCTTCCAATTCAACATAACTCATTCTGTTTTGCATTCTGAATCGAATGTTCAATTGAAAAATACTATCGGGAGATGTTAAACCTAACCCCCTACCGTAATTGTAATACGGTAATGTCGCCAGTTTTAAATCATTGTCTTTTGTACTAAATTGAATGTCTTGAGCTACTGAAAATAAGGAAGTTAATCCCAAAAAAAGCACTAAAAATCTTTTCATTATGTTGTGTTGAATTGATGCCGCAAAAGTAATTTAATTTTTGTTATGCAAAAGTTTTGTAAACGGATTGTTTTACCTTTGCAAAAAATAAAAATATGTCAAACTTATATTTAGGCTATCATTTTACGGTTGAACCAAAAGAATTGGGTTGTGAAATTTTGGTTGCCGAGCTAGGTGAAAAAGCTTTTGAAAGTTTTATTGAAACCGATTTTGGAATTACCGCTTATGTGCAAAAAGAACTTTGGGATGCTTCTATTTTGGATGATATCTATATTTTAAATTCTCCTGAATTTACGATAAGTTATAAAGTTGAAGAGATTGAACAAGTAAATTGGAATGAAGAATGGGAAAAAAACTTTGAACCCATAGATGTAGACGGAAAATGTCATGTGAGAGCTCCTTTTCATCCCAAAACAGATGCTGAATATGATATTGTTATTGAGCCGAAAATGAGTTTTGGTACCGGACATCATGAAACCACACACATGATGATTCAGCATTTATTGGAAAATGATTTAACAGATAAAACCACTTTAGACATGGGATGTGGCACAGCCATTCTAGCAATTTTAGCAGAAATGAAAGGTGCAAAACCCATTGATGCCATTGATATTGACAATTGGTGTTATTTGAATTCCATTGAAAATGCTTTGCGAAATAATTGCCATCATATCAGCGTTTATGAAGGTGATGCCTCACTATTGGTTTTTCAAAAATACGATGTGATTATTGCCAATATTAATAGAAATATTTTGCTAAATGATATGGCTGCTTATGTGAATTGTTTAAACAAAAATGGTTTGCTATTTTTGAGTGGATTTTATAGTGAAGATGTTCCTGCAATTGACGAATGTTGTCAAAAATTAGGTTTGAAATTGGAAAAAACAATAGAGCGAAACAATTGGGTGAGTTTGAAGTATGAGTTGGGAGATAGGAGTTTGAATTATTAGATTTTTTTGGATTTTTAGATTATTCGAAAAATCTAACAATCCAAAAATCTAACAATCTAACAATCTAATAATCTGAAAATCTGAAAATCTAAAAATAAAATGAGTACGATTGAAAAAGTAAAAGAAGAAGTTTCGATTAAAGAATTATTGGGAAATAATTTTGAAATTATTCTTTTTAATGATGATGTAAATACTTTTGACCACGTCATTGAAACGTTAATTAGGGTTTGTAATCACGAAGCTTTACAAGCCGAACAATGTGCTATTTTGGTTCATTATAAAGGAAAATGTGCTGTTAAAACGGGCACCTATGACGAATTAGAACCGCAATGCACCCAATTATTAGAAGCAGGATTAAGTGCAGAAATTCAATAACTTAAACTTTGGAACACTACGGAAAAATATTGCTCATTGCTATGCCTGTTTTTTTGGTTCTGATTATAATCGAAAAAATATACGGGTATTATAAAGGCGAAGATACCGTTCCGTTGATGGACGGTATTTCCAGTTTGAGTTCAGGTATAACCAATGCTACCAAAGACGTTTTAGGAATCAGTTTAACAATAATTTCGTATAATTGGTTTGTTTCAAAAGTTGCCATTTTTACGATTGAAAATACTTTTATAACCTATTTCATAGCTTTCATAGTCATTGATTTTTATGGTTATTGGACACATCGATGGTCACATCAAATCAATATTTTTTGGAACAAGCACGCCATTCATCACAGTAGTGAAGAATTTAATTTGGCTTGTGCGTTACGCCAATCGATTTCTTCTTTTGTCAATTTATTTACTTTTTTATTGATTCCGGCTGCTTTTTTTGGTGTTCCTGCAGTGGTCATTGCAACCATTTTACCCATACATTTATTTCTTCAATTTTGGTATCATACGAAGCATATTGGGAAAATGGGATTTTTAGAAAAAATAATTGTTACTCCATCTCATCATAGAGTTCATCATG
>JAUXNR010000527.1 GCA_030682755.1 Flavobacterium sp. | reverse complement strand
ATAAAAATAAAAGTCAAGTGGGTTAAAATATCATAAATGTCTGAACGTCCTCTTGTAATTTCAACGTTCATTTGTTCTTCATCAATCCGATAACAATTACGTCTTCTTTTTGGTGGAACAATTGCTTGAAAATGTGATTTTGAATAACCCTCATCCGAAGTCAAATTGATAAAACGACATTCTTCAATACCAACAGGAAGTCTTTCAATTACATATAATAATCCGTTGAGCTCAACTTTTTCTTCTGCAATGGTTCCATAAATTTCTGGACGTAATAACAACAATGCCTCTCTAAGTGTATCACCCGAAACTCCCATAGGTTTATAAAACCCACGGTTAAACAAATGTCTCATGGTGATATAAAGGCGTTCAATTGCCGCAGATGACTCTTGGGCTCGTGAACGTGATATGTTTTTAATTTCTTTCATTTCTGTGTTTTTAAAACCCGTTTTGATTTTATTTATTATGCAAATTTAGGTTTTTATTTTTTGTTGTTACTCTTGATTCATTTTAACTAAATCAGAAGCAATTATTCGGTCATTACTCAATCGCGGTAGTTTGTTTTGACCACCCAATTTTCCAATGGATTTCATATAATTATTGAACCCTTCTTTTTTAACCAGAGTGATAACAACTGTTCTTAAAATTTTGCCGGTGATTAAATCGTCATAATACACATTTAATTTTCGCATGGCGGCATCAATTTTTAAAGCGAATGTATCCATATCTTGTGGCAAGTTTTCAAATTCAATGAACCATTCGTGGTAAGGCAAGCCCTTTTCAGGTGTAATTTGAGGAGCCACCGTAAATTCATTAACGCTGGCAGTTGTTCCTTCTAAAGCTTCTTTTAAAGCTTGCTCAACTTCACTCCCGATAACATGCTCACCAAAAGCCGAAATAAAATGTTTGATTCTACCGGAAACAATCACACGATGCGGTTTGAGTGAAGTAAATTGAACTGTATCACCAATATTATATCCCCAAAGTCCGGCATTAGTAGAAATTATCAAAGCATAATTCACTCCTAATTCCACTTCGCCAATAGTGTATCGTTTTGGGTTTTCTGAAAAGAATTCATCCGCTTTTATAAATTCATAAAAAATGCCATGGTTTAACAACAATAACATTCCTTTTTCCTTTTGCGAATCTTGATAGGCAAAGAAACCTTCTGAAGCCGGAAACAATTCAATGGAATCTATTTTTTTTCCGAGTAAGCTTTCAAAACGAGCTCTGTATGGTTCAAAATTTACACCTCCGTAAACATACAAACTAAAATTTTTGAAAATTTCGCCTACTTTTTTATTTCCCTTTTTCTCAAGTTTCTCAAAATACATTTGAACCCATGAGGGAATACCCGAAATCAAAGTCATGTTTTCGTTATAGGTTTCTTCAACAATAGCATTTACTTTTGTTTCCCAATCTTCAATACAATTGGTTTCCCATGAAGGCATTCTGTTTTTTGAAAGGTATTTTGGAACATAATGGGCAACAATACCCGAAAGTCTTCCTAATTTAATTCCGTTTTTTTCTTCTAAAACGGGACTCCCTTGCAAGAATATCATTTTACCTTTTACAAAATCTGCATTTCCGGTTTCATGAATATAACTTAACAAAGCATTTCTGGCCGCTTGAATGTGAAAAGGAACAGATTCTTTTGTAAGTGGAATATATTTTGCTCCGGATGTAGTACCGGAAGTTTTTGCAAAATATAAGGGTTTTCCTGGCCACAAAACATCTTTTTTACCCTCCACAACCAAATCAATGTATGGTTTTAAAGCTTCATAATCTCTTACAGGTACAACGTTGGCAAAATCTGAAAACGTTTTAATCTTAGAAAAAGAATGATCAATGCCAAACTTTGTTTTTGACGCCTCTTTTATCAAATTACGAAAAACTTTTTGCTGAGTTTCAACTGGGTTTGAAACCCACTTTCGTGTGTCTTTATGTATTTTTTTTGCTAAGAGTTTAGCGGCTAATACTTTTATTCGCATAATTATTCAAAATCAATAAATTGTGATGGATCTATTGGAAAACCATCTTTCCATAGTTCAAAATGCAAATGAATTCCGGTTGATTCTTTTCCGGTTGATCCTGCTAAAGCAATAACTTCTCCGGTTCTCACAACGTTTCCTTGAGCTTTTGTCAAAGTTGCGGCGTGTTTATAAACAGATAAAATTCCGTCACGATGATTTATAATAATTACATTTCCTGTTGAAGGTGTCCAATCCGAAAAAATTACTGTCCCGTTTGCCACAGCTTTTATTGGCGTGTCTTTAGCAAGAGCAATATCTACAGCAAAATGTTTGTTTTTAGCATTGTATTTTTCAGTCACATGTCCTTTTGCAGGAGGAAATAAAACCAAACTCATGTTGGATTGTGCTTTTTCAAAAAGATTGTATTTATCTTCTAGTGCCACTTGCTCTCGCAACTTAATTTCGTCTTCTGATGCGTTCAGTTGATATTTAGATGGATCTTGAACTTCTGCATTTAATACAGAATCTTTATTAAACTTGGCATATTCTAAATCTCCGGTTAAAATTTTTCTGATGGATTGAATATAGGCTTGATTCTTTTTTACCTCAATTTCCAGAGAATCCGACTTTACAGACAATAATGTTGCCTCTTTTTTTAATTTTCCGGAAGTATAGCCCGGAATATATTCTCGTAATGGCGTAAATGCAATGATATAGGTCGTTATTGCAATTAAAAGAATTGAAGATATGGTTAACACCACAAAAACATTCATGAGGTTTAACTTTAAAGAAAATATTTCCTCAAAGGTATCTTCATTGAGAATAACCAACCTTCTTTTATTAAAAAGTCTGTTTTTTAGTTTTTGTCTTTTTAGTCTTTTTCCCTGCATGTGCTACTTTTGTGTCACAAATATACTAAATTCAGCTTCCTTTGAACTTCTGAAAGAATCTGTTTTTAATTATTTTTTGATGACTTTAAC
>JAUXNR010000516.1 GCA_030682755.1 Flavobacterium sp. | reverse complement strand
TTACTGATGAGGGTAAGAATTTTATTCTGAACATCAAACCTTACGCAGACTTTGAGAATGTGGAAAAGCTTCTCCTGGAAACAGGTGATGCTATGAGTTTCCTTAATAATAACAGTCATCCTCTCAGAGGGTTAAAAAGCATCAAAGAACCTTTAGTAATACTTACGCATAGTGGGATTTTATCCCCGATAGAACTATGGAATATTGCTAACAACCTGCAAATAATTAGCAATTTCCAAAAAACCATGAAAAATCGCGTAAGTTATCCTTACTTGAATAAAATTATCAAATCAGTTGCAGAATTTCCAGATTTAACCAGAAACATAATGAATTCTATCTCAGAAGATGGAACTGTGCTGGATAACGCTTCTGTAGAGCTAAAAAACATAAGGAAGAGAATAGTTATACTCAAACAAAGGTTAAGATCAGCCATATAAGGAATAATAAATAGCTCTAATTATAAAACTTATCTTCAGGATTCCTACATTACTGAGAGAAACGGTCGCTGGGTAGTTCCCGTAAAAAGCGATTTAAAAAATAATTTTCCGGGAATTGTTCATGATATCTCTTCAAGCGGGTCAACTGTATTCATGGAACCTTTAGCTACTATACCTCTTAGTAATGAAATTGTAACTTTAGAAAAAAAAGAAATAGAAGAGATAAAGCGTATATTAAAAGATTTTTCAGAGAAATTGAAATCTCATTTATCTGACCTGGAAAACCTACTTCAGACAACTCTATATCTGGAATCCTTATTTGCTCGCGCCCTTTTTGGAGCATCGTTCAAGGGAGTTATACCAGAACTGGTAAAAGATAAAAAGATTGAAATAGTTGGAGGGAAGCACCCTCTTTTAAATGTGGAGGCAGTACCTGTTGATATTGAGATAGGTTCTTCTTATCGCACCTTGATTATTACTGGACCTAACACCGGAGGTAAAACAGTTACTTTAAAAATGGTAGGGCTTTTTACACTTCTCGTTCAAAGTGGTTTTCCCATCCCAGTTTTTAAAGCTACTTTTGGAGTATTTCCTAAAATATTTGCTGAT
>JAUXNR010000515.1 GCA_030682755.1 Flavobacterium sp. | reverse complement strand
TATATTTCGTTAAAATAAATTATTTGGCTTGTTAGTTTGGGTTTGTCATTTTTGAAGAAATCAATTTCTTCTTCTTGACTGTTATTTTTATTGATAAAGGCAGTTCTTAACTTTTGGTAACCTTCCATCAGTATATTGATTGCCAGCGAACAATTTTGAATAGGGTCTTCTTCCACTAAAGGGATGATTTTAGTGAGTTGTTGTTCGAGTTGATTGAGGAGTTGGTTTGCGTAGTTTTTCATGGTTGTTTAACTCACCCTAAATTTCTCTCCACACGAGAGCGTCATTTTGGTTTTACTAAGAATTTTTTTTATATTCAACGAGTTTTATTCAATTACAGTTGTTTTTGGTGTTGACAAAACTAAGTTTGGTTTTTGTTTGGAACAATTGTTTGGGTGTGAAATTCTGGAATTGCATAGTTGAATTTTGGAATTGCATAGTCTTTTTCATTTTATAGTTGTGGATTTTGATTTTTTTTGAATTGTGCTTTTTTTCACCATTTAAAAGAGGTTACTTTTCTTTTTGAAGGGTTTTATTTATTGGGAACGTCTCTTTTTAATACCGCAATCTTTTTTAGCTTTTTCCTTGAAAATTAGGTGTTGGATTCTAGAATCCAATACTTAAGTTTTAGTTTAGATTGGTATAATTTGATAGGTTTGTTTGACTTTTTACTACTCTGACAGTTGCAAAATCTATCAAATTCTATTGTATGTCTATGTCAAATCAAGAGGAAAAACTCAGAATTATTTATCAGTTGTTGTTTGACTTGGCAACCGGTAGAAAGACTGTTGTTTTGGATATGGGCACTTTAGATGATGAATATGATGCCATTATATTGTCTTTATCAGAACATGGTGACCGAATTCGAGCATTGGCTTTGGATCAGGGTATGGTTCCGCCATATTCTTCATTTGAGCATCTGAATCAATTTGTATTTGTTCTGGACTCCAATTACAGAATAGTCGATTTTAATTATACTGTTGTTGAACGTTTAAAGTATGAATCAGAAGTAATTCAGAGTCTGCTTTTTGAAAGCTTGCTGGATGATTCTTCTAAATTGGTTTGGAACGATTTACTTGCGCAAGTAAAAAGTGAGACTTCTTTTTTTGTTACGACGGAATTGCTTTTTTTGACTGTTGATGGATTTAAGCTGCCTTTGTTTTGTTCGGTTAGTAGTAGCCTTGTCAAACAGTTCGTGTTTGTACTATCTGCTGAAGTTATTTTGAAAGACACTCCTTTTTTGAACCAGATTCCTTCTGTTGCAATTGAGAAAGCGAGAGCAGAAGCGGATGTCATTGAGAAAGTTCATACTTATATTTTGGAGCATTTGAACGCTCCATTACCTTCTTTAAAGTCGCTAGCCTCATTGTTTGGTAGTGAGGAGCACAAAATACGTCATGGATTCCGTGAGCATTATCAGACCAGTGTGTATCAATTTTATCAAGATGAGCGGTTGAAGAAAGCCTACTTACTCATTTTACAAACCGATTTACCGTTGAAAGAGGTTGCTTTTCAGTGTGGGTTTGTGGGTTATTTGAATTTTTATAAGGCATTTAGAAAAAAGTATGGGTTTTCACCAAGTGAGGTTGCGAGGAAGTAAATTGATAGGCTGTTTTTGGAATTGGATAACGAAATGCTTGATTTGCATAGTGTTATAAATAAATATTGTAGAATTTTACGGTAGTTAATTTTTTCTGAACCACTTATTTAAACGGATAGAAGGAATTTTCTAGGATTAAATATTTCAATATTGAAAACTCAGTTATTATGATTTCTGATAAAATAAAAAATAGTTTTGTTTTAGTTGTAAGCTACTTGTATGTTTTATTATTTGTCTATGCAGCTGTCAGTAAGTTGTTGGATTATGAGAATTTTCAGGTGCAGTTGGGGCAATCGCCATTGCTTAGTGCCTATGCTTCTATTATTTCATGGCTAGTGCCTGCTATTGAGTTGTTCATCGTTGTTCTTATTTTATTGCCCACTACACGCTTGTTTGGTTTGTTTGGTTCGTTTATATTAATGGTGATGTTTACGGTTTACATCTATCTTATTCTTACTTATAGCAGTTTTGTTCCTTGTTCCTGTGGAGGAGTTTTAGAGAAAATGACATGGAATCAGCATCTACTCTTTAACATTGCATTTATAATTCAGGTTGTACTAGCTATTTTACTACATCCTGATGTTACACAATTAAAATTTACCAGATGAAATCACTAACTATTAAAATAGTAGCCTTACTTTGTTGCTTAGTTGTTGGCACATTATCTGTTATTTTTCTTTTTCAACAATCGGAGAAAAGTATTCAGTATACGAACTCCTTTATTCGGCAATTTCCACCCCATTTTGCAACAGAAGTGAATCAAGCTGATTTGGGTTTTAATTCTTATTATTTTTCGGGAATAGAAGATTCAACTATTTACTTAGGCAATATTACAGCCCCACTTCAAATGCTACTTCTTGACACTTTATTGCAACGAAAGGAGCAGTTTTTCATTGAGCTTGATGAAAAAGACTTACCGTTTCATAAGCCACAGGTCAAGGTTTATGATACTAATTTTTATGTTTATGAAGGGTCGATACCTTATTTGTTTCAAGGCTCAGTATTTGATTGGAAAGCTTCACTAAAGATTAATTCCGGCAACTTTTTCTCGCAGGTGGTACCTATTGATTCTGTACGAAATGCGGTCAGGTATATTGCCCCTCAAAGTGGAGAGAATATTATTGGAGTGTACGATTTGCGTGATACGGCTGACGTGAATTTATCAAGTACACTTTTAGAAAAACAGCTTGATGGCATAATTGATACAGATGGGACGTTGCTTTATAATAAGCAACTCGATTTACTCTGTTATATGCATCGGTATCGAAATGAATTTACTGTGTTTAAGCCCAGCTTAGCATTACTTTATAGAGGTAAAACTATTGATACTATTAGTAAATCAACCATCGAACTCAAGGAAATTAAAGGTAAGTCTATCAAGACCTTCGCCTCTCCTCCGCTGATTGTCAATAAATCAAGTGCAACCTATGGTAATTTCTTATTTAATCATTCGATGTTGCGAGGTCAATTTGAATTGGCAGTTAATTGGAAAAACGCAAGCATTATTGACGTTTATGATTTGGTTGGGAAGCGTTATGTTTTGAGTTTTTATGTTTATCATATTGGTAATTCAAAGATGAAAAGTTTTACTGTTGATGACCATACTCTCTATGCATTAGTTGGTGATAAAATAGTTAAGTATCAATTACGATCTGAACTACTAAAGAAGTATGAATGAACTATAAAAAATACTGGCCAGTAGCAGGGAATCGATCGAAAACCTGAAAAAGAGTAGATCAATAACCAAAATTTTATTATTATGAAAAATTTTCAATTTAAAAAAATGTTTATGCCAATGGCATTCGTTTTACTTGGGATTTTAGGAGCATTTTCAACTCATGCCATGAGTAAGAAAGCAACCACTTCCTCACATCAACAAGGTTACCGATTTATATCGGTATTAGAGCCATGTCGTGCTGAGATTATGTGTACTACTGAATTTGGTGACGTTTGTCAGTATGAGAATGTTAACCTTTGGGGAAAAGCAACAGAGACTTCTCCTTGTAATGTGCCTTTATACAAAATAAGTAATTAGTTGAAGGCCGTTTAAAAAACAAATCAGCTTCCCGTTTGCGAAGCTGATTTGTATTTAGTTAGGTTCTGACCAAAGCGGTTTTGAGCCTTTTTTTAGATGATAATCAAACCATTCCTTTATCTTTATTGTCAAGTCTTTTTGGTTCTGTCGATTTAGGATTACGTGACCTTCATTGGGAATTTGAAGCATCATGTGTTCTTTTTTTAGACGACGCATTCCCATATGGAAATTCATCGTCTGAACGGGGCTTACTTGTAAGTCGTTTGAACCCGTCCATGATAAAACAGGTGTGTTTACTTTATCAAGATGAGTGATCGGAGAGTTATCATAATAACCTATTTTATCTTCAAAGAAACTTTTTCCCATTCGCATTTGACCGAATTCAAACCGCCAAGTTTCGGGTTTATTGTAGCTTTTTCCGAAGGTAAAATAGCAACTGGTTAGGTCTGAAACTCCCGCTCCTGTTACAATAGTAGAAAATAAATTTGACTGTGTTGCAATGAAAAAACTTTCGTAGCCACCAAACGAGTGGCCAATTAAACCAATTTCTTTTTCTTGAATATTGCCTTTATTTACAACTGCTTTGGTAGCTGATACGACACAATCTAGGGCTGAATATCCGGGGTTTCCGATTTCATAATTAATATCTGGGGAAAAAACAAAGTAGCCTTGACTGGTGTAGATTGTTTTATTGAAGCCATCACTATTTCTGTAGCTTGGTATTGTAAACAGGTGCTGTGTAAAAGCCAAATTCTGATAGATTCTTACTACCATCGGGTATTTTTGACTTGGATTGAAATTAAATGGATAAAACAAAACACCGTTTAGTACTTCACCTTTTGAGTTGGTGTATTTTATTAATTCAGAATGACCCCATTGATATTTTTTGTATTGGCTGTTGCTTTGAAAAAGAACTTTTTCTTTTGAGTTTTCCGATTTGAAAATAAGTTGTTTAGGTACGTTGTATTTCTCTTTTGTATAAATTAATTGCTTTTTAGCATATAGCAAGTTACTAAGATGAAAAGAACCGTATTCAGTTGCTTGTGTCAATTTTCCATTTGAAAGCCAAAAGTAGCCTTCTTTACTAAAGTCCACTGCTTCGCCTTTTACTAAAATTGGTTGGCTTAGATTGATTATAGTTGTGTTTTTAATAAAAAAAGGCTTGTTTCTCTCCTCTTTTGCTACATCTTTTACTAAACGGTATACAATTGACTCCTCACTTCCTTTTGTCACTCTTTTGCTTTGATTTGGAAGTACTGTAATTTGCCAGACATCAAACTTATCGTAGACAAAGAAACTGTCATTATTCATAGACCATCCAGCAAAACCTGCAGAATTGTCATTGTCTTTTGTACTATAGACTTCTTCTGAAAAATCGGTTTGTATATTTTGAGTTAGGTTCGTATGTTTTTCATTCTTTACATCATAAATGCACCAATTTCCTTTTGAAAAATAAGTTATATATTGGCCATTTGGTGAGCAATGTAAGGTGGAAAAATTACGAGAGAATTCAGTTAAAATAACACTTCTCTTACCTGTTTTTAGATCTGTGAGTATAATATCGACATCGCTTTCACTTTTAATGGTTGGTTTGTAGTGGCTTTCGGCATATGAAAGCAAACAATTTTGATTTTCATTTAGTTGAAGAATTTGATCATCTTCTTTGCCAAGAAAAAATACTTGTTCTGTTTCTGTATTCCATGATAGTAATGCTGATTTTCGAATGTCATCTTTACGCGTGCCTATTTCCTTATTTAGTGCATTCCAAACGTCAACATTTTGATTTGCATCTTTTGATTTATTTTTGGAAACGCATGCTATGTATAGTCTATTATCATTTTCAGAAATAGCTATTGATGAACTATAAAATCCTTGGATGTCATAGTCGTGTGTCGCTTCATATAATTTGGAAGGGGCAAGCTTTTTTATTTTTTGGTTTAGCAAATTGTAAAAATATATTCCCTTGGAAGGTAGTGGTTGATTTAGTTTTTCTTGTTTGCTGAACGATACTGACTTTCCTTGCTTTTGCCAACTAAAATTAATGAAGTAGTCGGTTGTGTTTTCATGGTAAATTGTTTTCGTTTTTAGCGTTTGTAAATTTAGAAGTGAAACCTGATTATAATTATTTGAATTTGAACTGTAGATGATTTCTGTTTGATTTGGATTTATGCTATACGCAATTACATCATTGATTTCAATAATAGCCTTATTTGTATTAAGGTCATTAATTTTTAATTGTAGTGTTCCATCATTATCCTGATTTTTCAGAACCACCATTTTTGTGTTTTCAATTAACTCAAGATTATTGACGTTTTCAAGTACATTTTGTTTTCCACTCATTAAATCTATAACTACACCTTTTTTATCGGGTAGCAAACACACGTATACTTCTTCCTTAAAAAATGTGCCCGAAGAACCTTTGGGAATTTTATACAAGATTGCAGTTTTTGTATTTTGGATAAACAAGGTATCGGTATCTTCTTCGTAGCTCATTTTGTAACTCACCCAGTTGCCCTTTTCAGACAGCTCTGATAGGAATAACTTTCCCCACGAGGAATAGTTTTCGGGTGCTATTTGCATTTGTTGAATGCCTTGCCCGATTAACGGACAAGACATTAACATGAAAAAAAGTATTCTAAACCACTTTTTATTTTTATTAATACTCTTCATACTTAGTAACCCGGATTTTGTGGTGCTAAATTTGGATTGAGCAGTATCTCAGCTTCCGGAATTGGCAGGTGAGACATTGTTGCTGACCATCCCGGTTTGATTGGAGCTAAAAATTCATTTAGGCGGTTCATTCTTTTTAGGTCGAAAAAGCGGTGACCAAACTCTGTGAATAATTCGACTCTTCGTTCGTTGAGAATTGCATTTACTAGTTCTGCTTGGTCATTGGCTGTAGTTTCTGGTAGGCCGGAGCGAATTCTGATGGCATTTAAATCTTCTTTGGCTGTTATTAATTCGCCCTGTCTCGCACGAGCTTCGGCACGAATTAAATAGAGTTCTGCCACACGAAGCACTTTTGAAAGCTCTACGGATGTACCCGTGTTTGTATTGGCTTTGTATTTGTAAGCATGATGCCATGTGCCTGTGCTGTTTGTAACTGTTCTAATCCAAGTTGTTTTACGTAAATCGTTTGTTTCGAAAGCATTTAGCAATTCTGCACGTAATGCACTGTTTGGTGGAGGACCACTATTGAAAATGAATGAACTTGCTTCTGAGGTATTAATTCCGGCTGCAGAAGACATGAACTGCCAAATTGTGCTATTACTGTTTTTTAGAAAACTATTTTCAACAGATGTATCTAACTGATAAACCGCAGTGTTATTGAGCACGGCTGAAGCCGCATTAGAGGCTTCTGCCCAAAAGCCTGCGTATAAATACACCCGTGCAAGTAAGGCCAAAGCAGCGTATTTATTTGGTCGCACTCTATCTGCCGTTGCGTATTCTTCCGGTAATAATGTGATTGCAGTTTCTAAATCGAGAATGATTTGTTGGTACACTTCGCTGGCAGGTGTACGACTGACTTGGCGGTTTTGTAGATAGTCCGTTGTTTTGATGTACGGAATGTCATTGAATAGATTGACTAGATAAAAATGAATGATGCTTCTGATGAATAGAGCTTCTCCTTTTAATAGGTCACGTGTATCTTGTGGTAAAGAAGTTGACTGTTCAACACCCTCTATCACTGCATTGGCCGTGTAAATTTGTTTATAGCTATTGTCCCAAAGCGTTTTGATGTCGCGATTTGTTGCAATAACACTATTTTGATAGAATGGTAGAATGGCGGACTGCGGATTGCCATAGAAATCTAATTCGTCTGCATAATTACCGATTAAAGATGAAGTTCCTGATAAACTGCCTGACAACACACCGGCTGTTCTCATTTTGGAGTAAATATCTACTAAGGCTGCGGTTGCTGTGAATTTATCTTCATAAACAGCCTCTGCAGTTAACTGAGAATTGGGTAGGTCTACTTCTACGAATTCGTCGCATGAATAAACACAACTTAGTAACACTAGTAAAAGCAAACTTTTAGGTTTAAACAAGTAATGAACTGATTTGCTTGCGAGTATTATTTTATTTTTCATATTATTATGTTTTTGATTAAAATGTTAATTGCATACCTGCACTGATTACACGAAGAGGAGGTAAATAACCGATTGATTTGAATTCAGGATCAATTCCTTTGTATTTTGTGAATGTTAAAAGGTTTTGCCCTTGCAATTGCAGTCTGATTTGAGCAAACTTGGTGTAGTTGTATGGGAGAGTATAAGAAATAGCCAGATTTTTTAGTCTAATAAATGATGCATCGGTTACTGCTCCCGTGCTTTCTGAAAATCGATTGTAGGCTTCTACTGCAAGAGGATTAGTCCCGCTGGTTACTTGTTGAAAAGTTGCGTTATCGCCTGGTTCTTGCCATCTGTCTATGAGTTCTACCGGTTGATTGCCAAGTCTTCCCGGTGTGGCAAACATTGTATAATGGCTTCGGTTTTGTTGTTTGACAAATTGAAATAGAAAATCCAATTGCCAGTTTTTGTATTGTAAATTATTGTGAATACCTCCAAAATATTCCGGAGCGAAATCTTTCACAATTTTTCTATCTCCAGCTGCTGTTATGACCCCATCGCCATTTAAATCGGTAAATTCATATAGACCCGTTTCGGGATTTACGCCTTCTAATTGATACAACTGTCTAATGCTTACAGATTCTCCAATTACAAATTGATTACTGAATGTTGAGCCTTCGAGATCAGGAAATGACAGTAATTTGTTTTGAGCAAAAGTTAGGTTTATGGATGTGTTCCATGAAAAATCTTTACCATTGAAATTGATGGTACGGAGTCCTAATTCTGTACCTGTGTTTTCTACAGTTGCATTTAGGTTAGCCTGTATTGATGGAAATCCGGTTGTTCCCGGAAGAGGAATTCCAATTAGTTGGTTGGACGATCGGTTAGAAAACCATCCCGATGAAAAGAAAATTCGGTCATTGAGAAATCCCATTTCTAGAGCTACTTCAAATTTTTTGTTGGTTTCCCACGCAAATTTTGGGTTAAAAAGTCTTGTGGGTTGCATTCCTACTATGCCTTGGTAGTTTTGACCTGTGGTAGCATAGGTATCGAGGTATTGATAGTCGCCAATTTGGTCACTACCTGTTATTCCGTATGTAGTTCTTAGCTTTCCGAAACTTAGCCAATTGTTGTTTTCAAGAAAATCTTCTTGACTAAACACCCATGCTGCTCCAACAGCTCCAAATGTGGCAAATTGTTTACCTGGACCAAATCGACTAGACCCATCTCGTCTTCCTGTTAGGTTTAGAATGTACTTTGAATCGTGGTTAAGGTTTATTCTGCCATAGAATGCTTGGTAATTGTATTCTGTTTCTTGACTATTCATCACCATCAAGGTTGACGCAGCGGCTAAGTTATAAATTAGGCTATTGCTTGCGAAACCCATTCCGTATTGCACTAATTGACTGCCTTGTTGCGATTGGAATGTTGCACCACCTAATACAGAGATTTCATTTTTTCTGAACGTTTTTTTCCAATCGAGTTGAGGCTCGATTATCCATGATTTTCGTTCTGCACTACTTACAAAAATGGCAGAAAAAGAACTGTCTGCTCCAAATACCGGATCATATTGAGTAGATGGTGCGGTATTGCTATCGTTTTGGTTGAGGTGTGTTATCCCTACGTTTGTTCTTGCCGTTAGTTCATCTGTTATGGCATAGGATAATTGGCCATTGGCAATAAAATCATAAGTCATGGCAAGGTAGTTTCCTTCTAAGTTTCGTAGTGGATTGTTGAAGGTACTGTTTTCCCAATTCAAGTTACCCGATTCATCGTATAATGCAGGAGCATTCGGGGCAATACTCAGTGATTCAAGGGTTAAATCATTTGATGGTTGGTGGTTGTCTTGCACTGTATAGCCCACCGATAGGTTGGATTTGAACTTGTTTGACGTTGAGGTGTGGCTAACGTTTAGCAAAAAGTTTGCTTTTTTGTAATCGAAATTACCCGGAAAGACAGTGGATTGTTGGTTGAAGTTGCCGCTTAGCAAAAATTGTGTTTGAGCATTTCCGCCTGAAAGAGCTGTTTGGATGCTGGAAATATTGGCTGTGTTTCCGTAAAGTTCTTTTTGCCAATTGGTATATCGGTTTTGGTCCCATGTTCCGTTGATATCATAGGCACTTGCAGGAATATCACTGATTCCATCGTTTTGGAACGCTTCGTTTCTCATGGCTAGGTATTGTTCGGTATTCATTAGTTTTATAAAATTTCCAACTGAGCCTACTCCTTGTGAGAGGGTTGCAGAGAAGGTTGTTTTGCCTTCTTTGCCTTTTTTGGTAGTTATGAGTACCACACCATTTGCACCTCTTGACCCATAGATGGCTGTAGCATCGGCATCTTTGAGCACTTCGATGCTTTCGATTAGTTCAGGATTGATGCTGTTTAGTGGGCTTGGTTGCGTTGGGATGATTGGTGAGGTAATGCCTGTGCCGATTGGGTCGGCGGAATACGGAACACCATCGATGATGTAGAGTGGATTATTGCCGTTTGTACGAAGACTATTTCTTCCTCTGATTTCAATATCGAAACCACCGCCAGGAACTCCTGAAGTTTGGGTGATGTTTACACCAGTCATTCTGCCTTGCATTGCCGCCAAAACGTTGTTTACCGGTTGTTGTTCGAGTTCTTTTGCAGTAATTCGGGAAATACTTCCCGTTCTTTCTTTGTCTTTTACAGAATAGTAACCCGCATTGATTACCACTTCTTTTAGTTGTGTTGTGTCTTCTTCTAATTGCATGTTTATTGCAGTTTGGTTGGCTACAGTTATTTCGACCGTTTTGTAGCCTATATAGGAAAATACTAAAACATCTGAAGGATTTGCATTGATAGAAAACTGACCGTTTTCATCTGTTATTGTGCCCACGGCTTTGCCTTTAATAAGCACAGTTACACCGGGTAAAGTGCCTTGTGCATCTTTGACCGTTCCGGTGATGGGTTGTTGCCGTTGTTGTTGTATTGCGTGTGAGGTGACACAGTGGAATAGAAATGCTATTGAGCATATATACCTAATTAGTTTACCCTTTTGGTTAAATGATAATTTATTCATATACTTGGTTAGTTAAATGAAACATTGGTTTTGTTAGCTTTGGTCCTCTATACTTGTTTGAAGACGGGTTAGAGGATCTTTTTTTTGAGGTACTGAGTGGCTGAGCCACTGAGTAGCTGAGACTGCTTTTCTTTTTTTATATCATAGGCAACTGGTTTTAAAGGTTAAGGAAAGTATGCCGCCCGTGCTTGTTGCAGCCAAGGTTGAGCAGCATATTTCCAACTAACTAAAAAAAATTAAATGACATGATCATTACGCGAAACGTTCTGAAAAAAGCAGTGCTGAGAATCTGAGGTGTAGCCTAATGATGACTATTCTTTAATGGAGTTCCTGAATTTTTTGGATGAGGTTCCCGCCTTAGCAGGAATGCATAAAAAAAGCGTGGAACTCAACTTAAACGCTTTCAAGGTACTGGTATACCCAACACACGAATAAGAGAGCCCACGCCATAGGACGTGAGCATCATACTTATTATCTCGCGTGTTTAAAAATTACCAGTTTTTGAAAACGAGATTCTAAGCGAATGCTTCAATGTTTTTTGAAGAATCGCAAAATTACATCTTAAGATGCAATTGAAAAACAAATATATTAAACTTTTTTAAATAGTGGGATATATCCCAATAATATTTTTATTTAAATGATGCAAATTGCCTAAAATCAAGCAAACATGGATATTAGTAAGGATTTGCAAAAGCAGATAGGTGATAAATTAGCTGAATTAAGAATTAAAAATAAACAAACTCAACACGATATAGAGTTTCTAACTGGTATTGATTCAGGTGAGGTGAGTAAATATGAGCAAGGCAAAAGAAATTTGACTGTAAAAACACTAGCAAAATTTGCATTAGCACTTAATGTACACCCAAAAGCTTTATTTAATTTTGAATTTGATATCCAGAAATATAAAATAGATAATGAATAAATTCATTTGTTAGATTATAAATGTTTTCCCAAACAAAACCCACAAAAAGATGCTTAGGCATCTTTTTTTATTTTACTCGTCATTTCTTTTTGAATAGTTAAATTTTGAAATTGCATAGTGAAATAAAATTTAGTTTTTTATTTTACAATTATATAATTTCTCAAGCTTTTGCTGTACAATTATTGTTTTTAATTCTCACTCTGTAAAAAAAAAGTCAAAAAATATTATTACTTTTGACCGAAACAAGACAAGTACAAAATAAGACAATGACGCTTGGGCAAAAAATAAAAGAATTAAGGGAAAATGCTGGACTCAAACAAAGGGAACTGGCATTTCAACTTGGAATTGGAGAGGGATATCTAAGTAAAGTTGAGCATGACCAAAAGCCTTTAAAAAGAGAAGATTTGACGAAATTAAATGAACTCTTTAGTACTCCAATTGAAGAACTTGAATCTTTATGGCTTGCAAACAAAGTTTACTCAATTGTAAGAGATGAAGAATCTGCTTTATTAGCTTTGAAAGTAGCCGAGGAACAAGTAAAATATAAAAAATTTAAAAATGCTTAATTCAGTTTGTGAGCCCTATAAAGAATTAGAAGAGGTTGTGCAAACCTTTGAAGAACAGTTGGAATTATTCTTTTCAAAGGAATTCGAGACAAAATCAAATAATCCTAAAGAAAATGAAAATTTAGGACAAGTTTTTACGTCTGCTATTCTTGCAAAGTTTATGATTAGGCTATTAAGAGACACACTAAAACCAAATTCTGCTATACTTGATCCTTGCATCGGACCAAACACTTTTTTTAAAGCAATGACTGAAGACTTTTCAAATTGCCATTTAAA